>JAWXUG010000013.1:0-19076 GCA_044432885.1 Erysipelotrichaceae bacterium
GATTATCAGTATGATGTAGTGGTAGCAGGATTTGGTGCAGCAGGTGCGGTTGCTAGTAAAACAGCAGCTGAAAATGGAGCAAGTGTTCTATTGGTTGAAAAAATGGAACAAGGTTTAGAAGGTGGCAATAGTAAGGTTTGCGGACAATTATTTGCTTACGGAAATGGTGATGAAGAAGCAACTAGAACATACTATGAAAACTTAGCTGCAGAATTGCCAATTGCTGATGATGTATTAGATACTTTGGTAGCTGGCGTAGCGAATATGAGAGAAATCTTAAATGAACAATTTGGTGTTCCTATGGAAGATTTCATGGATTGGTCAAGTGTTCCTGTAATCAATGAAATGTCACCTGAATATCCATGGTTAGAAGGTAGTGAAACTGTTGGATTATGGACGACTCATGCAGGTATTAGTGATGGATACTTATACAATATCTTCCAAGAATATGTATTTGCTAACAGTGACAGTATTGATATTTGGTACGAATCACCAGCAGTACATTTAATCCAAGATCCTGTGTCAAATACAGTTATTGGTGTTCAAGTTGAAAGAGATGGCGAAACATTAAATATTAGAGCATTAAATGGTGTTGTACTTGCTACAGGCGGATTTGAAGGCAACGAAGAAATGGTTGCTGATTATCTAGGACTAGGTGATTATGCAGTAATCGGTGGACAATATAATACAGGTGATGGAATTACCATGGCTTTAGAAGTTGGCGCAGATTTATGGCATATGGAAGTTTATGAAGGTGGATTCTATAACGCAGGTTTATCCTATGATGTTGAAATGGGCACAACAGCTGCTCAATTCGGTATTGTAAGTGGAAGCGCAATTACAGTTGGTGCTGGTGGAAAACGTTATTTCCCAGAAGATATCTTCTCTAAACATGGACATGTTCCAAACAATGGTTCATGGGATAATCCAAGTTATCCAGATGATTCTTATGTAGTATGGGATCAAAAATATATGGATACAGCTTTAGAAAATGGAAGCATTCCTGATGAATTCTTAGATGACATTATCAGTGGTGATACGATTGAAGAATTGGCATTAAATGCAGGAATTGATGCAGAAGCATTAGCTGTTACAATTGCAAACTACAATACCTATGCAAATGAAGGATTTGATCCGGAATTCGACAGATCTGCTGAAAGTATGACAGCATTTGATGATGAAGGACCATATTATGCAGTCTATGTAAAACCAAGTATTTTGAATACTCAAGGTGGACCAAGAAAGAATGGAGAAGCTCAAGTGTTAGATGTACAAGGTGAAGTTATTCCTAATCTTTATGTAGCTGGTGAATTAGGTGGGGTAACCTCTCATCAATATCAAGGTGGAACAAATATTGCTGAATGTATTACATTTGGTATCAAAGCTGGAGAAAATGCAGCTACTGAAAAAGATCCACTTCCAGCTTATACAATTGAAGTAGTGGAGTCAGATCCTATTTTACCAGGAGTTGTTAGTGACTATGCAGCATTTGAAATTGATCTTGAAGATGATCAATATTTAGGACAAGGAACAGGAATTGGTGGAGCATTATATGTTGTAGTTACCATGGATGGTTCAACTATTGTTAATATTGAAGTGGTAAGTCATTCAGAAACAGATGGCATAAGTGATCCTGCATTTGAAACAGTACCAAGTGCAATCATTGATGCACAATCAACTGAAGTTGACACAGTATCAGGTGCAACCATTACTTCTAACGCTATCATTGAAGCAGTAAATGATGCGTTATCACAAGTAGAATAATAAAAAAGAAGTGCTCTTTATTTTAGGGGCACTTCTTCATTGGTTCTCATCGAGTATATACAGCCACAATAATCTTGGCGGTAAAGATCATATTCTTTGGCGATTTGGTTTGAAATCAAGTTGCCATTTTCTTTTTTAAAATCACTAAAGAAATAATTTGTATTAGGATATTTATGAGACAATTGCTCACCTATGAAGTTTAAAATTTGACTATCTTTTTGCCTTGATATGCTCATCACTGTACAAAAGTAATCAAAGTGATGTTCATGAGCATAGCGATAGGCTTCATCCATCCTTAAACCATAGCATAGCCTACATCTTCCTTGTCCTTCTTTATCATCTTTTAATACTGATAATTTTTCTGTATAGGCTTCGTTTTGATAATCAGTTACGATGAGTTGGACAGGGATATTTCTTTTTTCTAGGTAATCTTTTAACTCTTGAAGACGCCTATCATACTCTTGCAAGGGGTAAATATTAGAATTGTTAAAATATAAGGTAACCTCGAAGTATTCACAAAGAAAGGTGAGTGGATAACTGCTACACACCCCACAACAAACGTGCATACAAAGCTTGGGTTTAAAAGGGGCATCTTTTATTTGCGCTAAGGTTTCCTTTTGTCTTTTTAAATAGTTGATTTTAGTCATTACTAATCATCATACTGTCACCAAATGAGAAAAAGCGATAACGTTGCTCAATGGCTTGTTGATAGGCTTCAAATATCAATGGTTTGCTGGCAAAGGATGAAATCATCATGATCAAGGTTGATTTAGGTAGGTGGAAGTTAGTAATGATACAATCTACAGCTTCCCACTTATAACCTGGGTAAATGAAGATATCGGTTTCTCCACTACATGCTTGAAATTGTTGATATTTTTTATAGATGGTTTCAAGGGTTCTTGTTGAAGTTGTTCCCACTGAAATGATTCTTCTATTATCTTTTTTTGCCTGATTTAAAATGGCAGCTGTTTCATTGGACATGATATAGGCTTCGCTATGCATAATATGTTCTTCAATGGTTTCAGTATCCATTGGTCTAAACGTACCTAATCCTACATGTAAGGTAATTTCTGTGATAATAACCCCTTTATCTGTAAGTTGTTTAAATACTTCATCTGTAAAGTGTAATCCTGCAGTTGGTGCTGCAGCGCTTCCTTTGACTTGAGCATAAATGGTTTGATAACGATTTTTTTCCTCTAATTTTTCATGAATATAAGGAGGAAGTGGCATTTGTCCCAGTTTTTCTAAGATTTCAAAGAAAATGCCATCATAAATCATCCTAAAAGTGCGTATTCCTTTTTCACCAATACCGATACATTCTGCTCTTAATTCACCTTCGTGAAAGGAAATAATACTACCTATTTTAACAACTCTAGCGTTTCCTGTTAAACATTCCCAAATATCGTCTTCTTGTTTCAATAATAAGAGTTCTACATGGGCTCCTGTTTCTTCTTTAATGCCAAATAATCTGGCAGGAATCACCTCAGTATTATTACGTACCAAGACATCTCCTGCTTTAAAGTAGTCAGCAATGTGTTTAAAATCAGTGTGTTCAATTTTTTCGCTTTGTTTATGAACGACTAAAAGTTTTGATGCGCTTCGATCACTTAAAGGCGTTTGGGCAATAAGATCTTGAGGGAGCTCGAAATCAAATTCATTCGTCTTCATTAAAAGCCTCTTTCATCAAAGCCATAACGTTTTAAAGTTTCTTCTTTAAAGGCTTCAAAACGATCTTCTTTTATCGCTTCTCGTGCTTGTTCAGTTAATCTTAATAAGAATCTTAAGTTATGAATAGACATTAAGCGACTACCTAATCCTTCATTACAACGATATAAGTGATTTAGATAGGCTTTTGTATAGTTTTGACAACATTCACAATCACACTCTACATCAAGGGGTGTAAAGTCTTCTTTATAGATGGCTTTTTTAATATTAATGCGCCCCTCACTTGTCATACAAGTACCATGTCTTGCGATTCTTGTAGGCAAGACACAATCAAACATATCAACACCACGCTGGATACCTTCAAGGATGTCATTAATTGCGCCAACCCCCATTATATAGCGAGGTTTATTTTCTGGCAAATAATCGATACTATATTCCAACATTTTATACATGGTTGGTTTGTCTTCTCCTACAGAGGTTCCACCAATTGAATAGCCATCAAAATCCATTTTCACTAATTCTTCAGCACAGTATTTTCTAAGTTCTGGATATTCTCCACCTTGTACGATTCCAAATAATGCTTGATCATCTCTTTGATGTGCTTCTTTTCCACGTTTTGCCCAACGCAAAGTTCTATCCACACTATTTCTTGCATATTCATAACTAGTAGGGTATGGAATACATTCATCAAAACTCATAATGATATCAGCACCAATTTGGTTTTGAACTTGAATCGATTTTTCTGGTGTTAAAAATAATTTAGAACCATCTAAATGACTTTTAAAGTGAACACCTTCTTCTGTAATTTTTCTTGATTTAGACAATGAAAATACTTGGAATCCACCACTATCTGTAAGCATTGGTTTTGAATAATTCATGAATTTATGAACACCACCCGCTTTTTCTACGATATCAGAACCAGGTCTTAACCATAGATGATAGGTATTCGATAAGATAATTTCAGAGTTGATTTTAGCTAAGTCCTCAGGACTTAAAAATTTGACCGTAGCCAATGTTCCCACCGGCATAAAAATAGGTGTTTCTACGACACCGTGATTCGTATGTACAAGGCCAACACGAGCCTTCGACTTGGAACTTTTATGTGTTATTTTAAAATTTAAATCTTTCATTTTATCACCGCTAGTATTGTATCATAAAAAGGCTTAAATATTAAGGTGATAAATGCTATAATATTAAAAAGGTGAAAAGATGAAAAGTAAAGTCTTAAAAATTAGAAATATTCCTCAGGAGTTAGTTCTAGATTCTTTATACACAAAACCTACTTTACAATTAGCATTTATTTTTATTGCAGGGATTGTCTTGCTGGTTATGGATGAGCGTACACAGGTATTAGGTATATTATGTATTATTTTTGCTTGTTATGGGATTTTCGTTGCGCCAAATCGATTGTTAATTCAATTTTTCTCAGAATATCTTGTTTTATATAACTGTCTTACATATGATGAGTGTCATCTTGTCTATTGGGATGAAGTTTTATCATGGGCTTATATTCGTCGCCCTAAATATGATTGTTTATCGTTAGAATTAATCGATGGTAGAGTGGAAGAAATTGATTGTTTTAACCGATTAAAAATAGAGAATTACTTAAACATTTATGCGAAAGATAAAAAAAGAAAACCCGTTAAGGGCAAACGAATCAACTAGATTGGTAAAAAGGAGAGAAAATGAAGTGTAAAGAGTGTAGAGAATGTAATGGTTATGCTTGTAGGGGACAAATCCCAGGACTTGGGGGTAAAGGTAGTGGGTCAACCTTTATTCGCAATGTTGAAATGTTGAAAAAAGTTAAATTTAATATGGATGTTATTGGTGAGGATAAAGAGATTAGCACGGATTCTTTTTTATTGGGCAAAAAGGTAAGTATTCCTGTTTATGCAGCACCGATTGCAGGGATATTAAATAATTATGGATATGAACAAAGTGATATCGATTATTGCCAACAACTATTGAGTGGATGTAAGGCTTTTGGAACCATTGGTTTTGTAGGAGATGGGATTGATTATGAGAACTTTTTTGTAAAACCTGCAAAGGTAATTGATCAATTAGAAGGTGCTGGTATTTTGACTATGAAACCATGGGTTGAAGAAGGAATTCAATTAAGAGTTGATGCCATTAAAGGATTAAATTATTTTGCAATGGCAACGGATGTCGATGCGGCAGGATTACCACTGCTCAGAAATTCAGCGATTAAAACAGAATTAAAAAGTGAAGATAAGCTAAGAGCCTTTAAAAAAATGGTAAATAAACCGTTAATTGTAAAAGGGATTATGAGTAAAGAAGCAGCGATTGCCTGTGTCAATGCTGGGGTAGATGCAATTGTAGTAAGTAATCATGGAGGACGTGTATTAGATGATTGTTTAAGTACGATTGAGGTATTAGCTGAAATTAAAGAAGTCGTACAAGATCGCATGGAAATTTTAATTGATGGTGGATTTAGAAGTGGATATGATGTATTTAAAGCATTAGCCTTAGGTGCTGATGGGGTATTAATTGGTCGTCCGTTAACCCTAAGTGAAATAAAAAATGGACAACAAGGTGTAATTGATTATTATCAAAAAATTCAAGCGGAGCTTATTGATGCGATGCGTATGTGTGGAGTTTCTTCAATAAAGGAAATTTCAAGTAAGAATGTACGTGTAACTTTTTAAATTGTAAATTGTAAACAAATGAAACAATGAAAATAGTTTACATTTATGAGGAAATTTGCTATATTATTACAGTATGAGGTGGATATGAATAAATTTGAAAATAATGCCTATTTTTGGCAAAAACTAGATACATTACTACTTTCAAGCAACTTACCTATTGAACGAGCTAAGGGAAGCGCACATCCTAAATATAGTCACCTATATTATCCATTAGATTTCGGAAAAATTACGGATGGAAGTCATGAGATTTCTTACTATAAAGGAAGTCATGGGGACAGCTGTGAAAGTTTGGTTGTTGCGGTAGATATTTTATCTAAAGAAGTAATGGTTAATCTTTTATTAGGCTGCGATGATGAGGAAATTGATGCAGTATTACGTTTCTTAAATCAAACAGCATTCCAAAAAACAATCTTTGTGGGAAGAGGCGACGAAGTTCCTGCATGGGCAACAGAAGAGTAAGCTTCTTAAGGAAGCTTTTTTATTTCTTAAGAACACTTTAATAGCGAAAGAATTATATTTTGTTATAATGAAAATGGAGGTAAACAGATGAAAAAATTGATATCTTTTTTATGCACAATAAGTATCCTATTAACAGCTTGCTCAAGTAGTAGTGATACAGACAATTTTAAAACAGTCAATCTTGAACAACTTGCAACAACCATCCAAGAAAATACCGAGTGGCCAAGTCTTGCAGTATTAACTGAAGATGAAGTATTTAGCCTGCTTGGCTTACCAAGTGATTTATATGAAGATCAGTATGTCGGTATTCCACTAGCTGATGTGGCAGGATATCGTTTAATTATGATTGAAGCTAAAACTGGTAAATTGCAGGAAATCAAAAAAATCCTCAATGAATATATCAAATTAGCTAAACAACAAATTCTTTACCCAACTGCGGTAGATAATTTGGATAACGCCTTAGAATTAACAATAGGAAACTATTATTTTGTCATTGTTTCACAGGACAATGATGAAGTAAAAGATCTTATTGAAGATGCGTTCGACTAATGGTTTTTAGTAGTTTAACCTTCTTATTTGTATATTTTCCGCTTGTTTTAGTGGTGATGAGTATTTCACCACTAAAATGGCGTAACTTATCTTTATTTGTTTTATCATTGATCTTTTATGGTTGGGGCGAGCCAGTATATATATTGATTATGTTGTTATCAACCATCGTTGATTATATTAACGGTTATTTTGTGCATCGCTATATTGACCAGCGACATATTGCACGACGTTTTGTTATTTTTTCCATTGTTTTTAATTTAGGGATGCTTGGCTTATTTAAGTATTATGATTTTATCATTGGAAATTTAAATGTACTTGGCTTTGAAATGTTAAAACCATTAGGTTTAAGTTTACCAATAGGAATTAGTTTTTACACTTTTCAAACGATGTCTTATACGATTGATATTTATCGACGAGACGCAGACTATCAAAAAAGTATCATTTCCTTTGGAACCTATGTTGCAATGTTCCCACAATTAATTGCAGGGCCTATTGTTCGATATAAGGATATCGCAACCCAATTAAATCATCGTGTAGTTAGCCAAGATAAATTTGCAGCAGGAATTGAGCGTTTTATGATTGGCTTATGTAAAAAGGTTTTATTAGCAAATCAGATAGGACAAGTATTTGATCAAGTAATGATTCTTGAAAATCATATGCAAAGTGTCTTATTATCATGGCTTGGCATCATTGCCTTTGGCTTTCAAATCTATTTTGACTTTAGTGGGTATAGTGATATGGCGATTGGTCTTGGGAAAATGCTAGGATTTGATTTTTTAGAGAATTTTAATTATCCATATATTGCTTCAAGTATTACAGATTTTTGGCGCAGATGGCATATTTCTTTGTCTACTTTCTTTAGAGATTATGTGTATATTCCATTAGGTGGAAATCGCAAGGGAATTAAAAGACAAATGCTTAACATCTTTATTGTATGGTCTTTAACAGGTATCTGGCATGGGGCTTCATGGAACTTTCTAGTGTGGGGAATGTATTTTGCTACTTTATTGATTTTTGAAAAAGTATTTATGTTTAACTTCTTACAAAAACTTCATCCAATAGTTAGACATTTGTATACCTTAGTTTTAGTTTTAATTAGCTGGACAATCTTTAGTGTAGAAGATATGAGTCTTATGATAGAAACACTTAAAAATATGTTTATGATGAATCAATTACCACTGTATAATGATTTATTTATTTATTATATAAGAAATAATGCTGTAATCTTGATTGCGCTTTGTATTGCGAGTACGCCATTATTTAAACAATTATATATACGTTATGTGAAAGGGACAAAATGGGAATATTTAAAGCCTGTATTGATGATGCTTGGGCTTATTGTATGTGTAGGATTCTTAGTAGATGCTACCTACAACCCATTCTTGTATTTTAGGTTTTAATATGAATAAAATGATAAACAAAATGATGATTGTTTTATTTGTTGGCTTTATCTTTGTAGTTAGTATTGCCAATGTTTTTAATGAGCAAATAAGCTTTTCAAACAATGAAAATCGATATTTAAGTCAGTTTCCCTCTTTTACATGGGATTCATTTTTAGAAGGGAAATACACAAAGAAGTTTGAAGATTTTATCCAAGATCAATTTGTAGAAAGAGATTTTTGGATTGTCGTAAAAGCAGTAACTAGTCAAGCTTTCTTAAAATTGGAAAACAATGAGGTATACTTGGCAAAAGATGAAAATTTAATTGACCAATTTATCCTATATGATGAAGAACAATTGATTAAAAATATAGGATATATTAATCGATTTGAACATCCAGTGTCACTAATGATTGTACCAAGCGCTGCTTCTGTCAATGCTTCTTTATTGCAACCATACAGCTATAACACTAATGAAGATGAATTGCTGGCATTAATAGAGTCAAGTTTATTTGATCATGTAAGCTATGTAGATGTAGCCTCAGCATTAAAAAATACAGAAAACAGTTATTTTCGAACAGATCATCACTGGAATTATTATGGCTCATATTTAGGCTATCAAGCGTTTGTTGAAAGTATAGGTTTAGAAGCTATTTCACAGGATTATGAAGTCGTAAGTGATGGATTTAAAGGATCTTTATTATCTAAATCTGGCTTATTTTATTACAAACCAGATGAAATTATGACCTATTCTCCATTAGATGAAGTCAATGTAACAATCACTTTTGAAGATGGAAGCAGTTATGATACATTATTTTTTGAAGAAAATTTATTGATTAAAGATGAATACACCTATTATTTAGATGGTAATCATGCTTTGGTAGAAATTGTGAATCATGATATTGATAATGATGAAACCTTATTAGTAGTTAAGGATTCATTTGCCCATATTATGGTACCATACTTAGTAAATCATTATAAAACTATTATTATGGTTGATTTAAGATATAATAAAATGTCAATTAGTGATATGATAGGGCAAAGGGAAGTAGATGAAACACTTATTTTATATAGTCTTGACAACTTTACATCAGACAAAAATATTGTGTTCTTAAAATAGGGAGAAAATATGCAAGTAAAAATTATGAAAATGGGTATTAATGGAGAGGGAATTGGATATATTGATTCTAAACCAGTTTTTGTACCAGGTGCGATTAGTGAGGAATTAGTAAATATTCAAGATGTTAAAAAGATGAATACCTACTGTACTGCATCTTTGCAATCGGTGATTAAAAAAAGTAAAAGTAGAGTAACACCAAAATGTGCAATGCAACCAAGATGTGGTGGATGCAATATGATGCATATGACAATGAAAAAACAATTAGAAGTGAAACAAGATACGATGAGACAAACCATGATTAAATATGCGGGTCTAAAGGATGTATCAATATTACCAATCATTAAGAGTGAAGATTATTATTACTACCGCAATCAATTCAAGTTTCCAGTGAAGACATTACAAGGAAAATTAGTGAGTGGTATGTTTCAACCAGAATCTCATCATTTAGTTTATTTAAATCATTGTATGATTCATGAAAAAGAACTTGAGAAATTACGTATAGCCATTATGGATGTGTTAAATACTCATAAGGTAAAAGATTATTATGAACGTATTCAATCAGGGTTAAGATATATTATTTGTCGTGGGTTTGAAGGAAAATATCAATTAACCCTTGTAACAGGAGAAAACAGTATGTCTAATGGATGTATTGAGGCTTTATCTAAAATAGAAGGTATTCAAAGTATTTATCAAAATATCAATACCGATGATCGTCGGATTACAAGTGATGATTATCGTTTATTATATGGTAGTAAAACCATTGAATTAAGATTTAAAGAGCTTGTCTTTAGATTATCACCAGCGTCATTTTTCCAGTTAAACTTTAAACAAGCATTAAATTTATATGATTATGCAGTAGGTTTAATAGAACCATGTGATGTGGTTGTAGAAGCATATAGCGGAATTGGTGCGATGAGTTTAATGGCTGCAAGTAAAGCACAAGAAGTCTATGGTGTTGAAATTGTAGGGGCAGCGGTTAAGAATGCGAATAGTAATGCGAAATTTAATCATATGGATGATTATGTGCGCTTTGTCTGTAGTGATGCAGGGAAATACCTATCTACCTTTGAAAAGGACATTGACTATTTGTTAATTGATCCACCACGTAAAGGAATAGATGATAAGATGATTGATGCCATCTATGCAAAACAACCTAAGAATATCATCTATGTTTCATGTAATCCAAGCACATTGGCCAAGAATATTTATGAACTAGAGGAATTGTATGAAGTAGTTAGTATGCAACCATTTGATATGTTTCCTAATACTTCTAACATTGAGTGTGTAACTAAGTTAACTTTAAGAAAATAGTTTTATCAAATCAAGACACTTTCGGGTGTCTTTATTAATTTTTATCATTTTTAAGCAGAACAATAGAAATGTTAATAGAGGTTGCTTGTGGCAATGAACAAATATTTATTACACTTTAGTTACAAATAGAGGAGGTATTTGTTATGTTAAATGAGAATATTAAAACGATTAGAAAATCAAAAGGACTTTCGCAAGAAGAACTTGCAATCAAATTAAATGTCGTAAGACAAACGATTTCAAAATGGGAAAAAGGTTTATCAGTCCCAGACTCAGAAATGTTGGTAGATATATCAGAGATTTTTGAAATGCCAGTAAGCACCTTACTTGGTGAAACTATTGTGAGTGAAAGAGAAGATGAACTAAAAGTAATTGCAGAAAAATTAGAGATTATTAACTTACAGTTGTCTCAAACAAGAATAAACAAACAAAAAATGATTCGTTGGATTCTTATCTTTTTATGCACATTAATAGTGGGCATCTTTGCTGGTTTAAGCTTTATAAATAGTCCCTATTTAGCTTGGAATAGTACTAGTCAAGAAACGACAGTACTTAAAGTAGGTTTCCAATCGATTGAATGGCTATTTGTTAGGGTAGCACCTATTATTTTAATAGGAGGAATGATTGCCATCATTTTTACCTATAAAAATAAATAACTGTTCTTATGTATAAGAAATATTCTTTATATTTTATGCTAGAAAAGGGATAACTATACTAAAACTATGAAGGATAAAAAGAAATTTACAATACCCATTAAATTGAGTAATATATTTATATATGTAATAAGTTTATGTTTGATGAAAAGGACATTTAGTATTTCTTTTAATAAGGTAGTTATGAACAAAATCTTATATAATTATAAGAATAATAGTTGTATAAAATATGTGCATTAGAAAGGTTGAATCAATATGAAAAATGGAAAAATACCAGATCCAAACAACAAATATCCTATAGAAGGCTTTGAGAATGTTATATATGTAAAGCCAACGATAAGCAATCCAAATATTGTGATTGGGGATTTCACCTATTTTTCTGATAAAGATTTTGAATCTTGTGTAACGCATCACTATGATTTTTATGGTGATAAACTTATTATAGGTAAGTTTTGCCAGATAGCAGCTGGTGTAGACTTTATTATGAATGGAGCCAATCATCAAATGAATGCTGTTTCAACATTTCCCTTTTATATTTTGCAAGGATGGCAACAAGATGTACCACCATTAAGCGAAATGCCACTTAAAGGGGATACCATCATAGGCAATGATGTTTGGATTGGGCAAAATGTTACGATAATGCCAGGGATAAATATTGGAGATGGTGCGATTATTGGCGCAAATAGTGTGCTTGCAAGCGATGTTGAACCCTATACGATTGTAGCAGGAAATCCAGCTAAACCAATACGCAAACGATTTGATGAAGAGCTAATCAGTCTCATGCTTAAGTTTAAATGGTGGGATAAGTCAATTGAGGAAATTAATGCATTGATACCGCTACTTAGCAGTAGTGATTTAGAATTTGTTAAAAAGGAGATTAAATCTAGATTAGGTGTATAATCTCAAGTATCGATAGCAATTTATTGAAAAAATAAAGATTTGATTTATGCTTGAAAAGCAGTAATGTGTACTGTTGATAGCTCTTTAGATTCTATTTTAAGCAAAATTATGTGATTAGATGCAATATGGGTTATTAATAGAGGGGGAAAAGATGACTAATAAGCTAATGCAACAACTTAACTTCTTAACTGAAGTAGATAAAATGAAAAATATTTATAGACAAACGTTACTTGTTGATAAGTCGCGTAGAGAAACAGATGCAGAACATTCATGGCATTTTGCACTTATGGCATTAACTTTATTTGAATATTGTGAAATTGAAAATGTTGATATTGATAGAGTAATCAAAATGGCATTAGTTCATGATTTAGTAGAGATTTATGCAGGGGATACTTTTGCATATGATGAAGAAGGAAATAAAAGTAAAAAGGCAAGAGAAATAGAAGCAGCGGAAAAACTTTTTGCATTGCTGCCTAAAAATCAAGCAGATGAGTACAAACGATTATGGGAAGAATTTGATAGTATGGATACGCCTGATTCAATGTACGCAAGTGCAATAGATCGACTTCAACCATTTCTTAATAATTATCATACAGATGGTCATACATGGTTGGAAAATGGTATTAGTGAGGACAAGGTATATCAACGTATGGAACCAGTCATGTCTGCTTTACCTAAACTATCAGATTTTGTTAATTTCGTGATAGAAGATAGTATAAAAAAAGGGTATATAAAGTCAGTGGATTAATCAATCCAAATAAAAAATACATTAAGTAAAGTTAAGGATAACACAGAGGATAAACTTTTATAAAAAGAGGTGGGATTATGAGAATTATTAATACCATTGAATCAATATCTGATTGTTTTGTTGATGGACAATTTAAGATGTCAGCTTGGGATAAATATGTAGAAGAAAATCATTTAAATATTAAAGAAATATGCAAGGAAGACATAAAGAATTATAATTTTGATAATGATGTTCTTCCTGTTTTAAACAATGTCATAAAAAGTAAAGAGAAACTTACAGTACTACATAATTCATTTTCAGCTTGTGTCGATGTACTTAGTAATGAATTATCCCAACTTTTTGCTGAGGAAATAGACCTAGATATCATTTTATATTTAGGTTTATGTAATGGAGCTGGGTGGGCAACAACCATTGATGACAGGAATGTCATTTTGCTAGGCATTGAAAAAATTATTGAATTAGATTGGCAGGATGAAGTGATGATGAAATCACTCATATTTCATGAAATAGGTCATATTTGGCATAATGTATGTGGTAATTTAAATCTTCAAGGTTCTACTCAAGATGATCAATCTTTAGTTCAACTATATCAAGAGGGTGTTGCTATGAGATGTGAACAGCTTCTTATAAAAAATGAAAACTTTTATCATCAAGATAAAAATGATTGGCTAACTTGGTGTAACAGCAATTTTTCATCTATTAAGCAAGAATATCAAAGACGTATTCAAAATAGTGAAAGTACCCAAGATTTTTTTGGGGATTGGTGCAATTATAAAGGATATAGTGATGTGGGCTATTATTTAGGATGTAGATTTATCAAATTTTCAGAAAATCATTATACGCTTTCTGAGATCATTAATCTTAACATTGTAGAGGTGAAAAAATTATTTGATTTATTTGTAATATGAACAATTGATTGACGAAATAAAATAGTAGGATAATGAATAAAGTTCATATAATAGGAGGTATTCACAGTGGGCATAGTTTATATATTTAGAGGAAAGGCAGCAACAGGAAAAAGCACTTTAGCAGATTCATTAGCAGAAAAACTGTCTGTTCCAATAATACGAAAAGATGATGTTGTAGATGGGTTGAAAAATAGTATTAATATTGATGAAAAATCTATAAACAATGAAGTTTGCTATAATATTTTATATCATATTGTACAAACAAATCTTTCTTTAAAAACTGATTTAATCTTAGATATTGCACTCGGTGATAAGTAAAATGCAAAATATTTTTTTGAACGCTTAGATTTTAAAGATAATAAAATAGTGAAATTTTTTGTAGATTGTACAGATGAAGAAGAATGGAAAAGACGACATATAGAGAGATTGAAAAATCCTCTGCTTCATCAATCGTTCGAATCTATCGAACATGTGGTAAAACACTATAATAAAGCTGATATTAACCCTTTTGATGATGAGTATGTTATTGATACATCAAAACAATTAAATATATGTATTGAGGAAGTCAATAAGATTGTTAATACATATAAAGTGTAATGAACAAAACATGCGTAAAGTAATATTTAGATACAGTTTTTTGAAATATTTTTTATTTTATTTGTCTACTTTAGTGGGATTGTATCAGTTCAATTATGGAATACTTTATAGTATACGGGATTGAAAAAACCTTATAGCAGGTTACTAAATCAAATTATAAAACAATAAAAATAGATCGATTTATATTCGTGGAGGTAAGGGAATGTTAGAGCTAAGAAAAGTAACAAGTGAAAATTTTGAAGAAATTATTGAATTGAAAGTAGCTGAAAATCAAAAGCAGTTTGTACCAACAAATGTATATTCTATTGCACAATCAAGCATCTATAAAAAAACTGCATTTCCGTTTGGTATTTATGCGAATGATTGTTTAGTTGGTTTTGTTATGATTGGCTATTATGAAAAAGAAAAGTGCCACAAAATTTGGAGATTAATGATTGATAGAAAATATCAAGGTAAAGGCTATGGGAAATCAGCATTGCAACTTGCTGTCAACTATATGATTGACAATTACGAGGCAATAGAGATTGTAATAAAAACTCATTGTGAAAAAATTGTGGCTAAAAACCTATATAAATCGGTAGGTTTTAAGGAACAGGTTGGACAATTAGATTTTAATCAAATCACAATGAAATTGACGGTAAAAAATTATGTTAACAGCTAATTATTATGTGGCATGCTTTGTGTAATGCTACATTATATTGTCTCAAATGAAATCTAGACAAGAAGAAGGAGTTATTTGATGTACCCGACAAAAGAGAAAGCAATAGAATTAATTGAAATAGCAGAGAAAAATAATCCAGGTGCATGGGTAAAACATTCTTATGCAGTAGCAGATTGTGCGATGAAAATAGCAAAAAAATGTAATATGAACGCTGATAAATCATATGTGTTAGGGTTGTTACATGATATAGGAAGGTATTTTGGTGTGAAGCATTTTGCGCATATTTATGATGGTTATATCTATATGGAAGAATTAGGGTATGATGATGTTGCGAGAGTATGTTTATCTCACTCATTCTCAACGCAAAATGTAGAAGATTATATCGGAAATTTTGATTCATCAAAAGAAGGAATACAATTTATATCTGATAAATTATCAAATATGAATTTTGATGATTATGATAAATTGATACAACTATGTGATGCATTGGCAGGGACACAGGTTGTTGATATAACAACACGCATGAATGATGTTAAACATAGATATGGATATTATCCTCAAGATAAATGGGAAGCGAACTTGCACCTAAAAAAATATTTTGAATAATGTGTGATGAAAATATTTATATTGTAGTATCAGATAATAATGCTTTGTGAGCTGATAAAGTACACAAAAAATAAAAAAGAAAGAAAACACAAAGATAATTGAATAGTATTTTATAGTTTGTATATTTTTGTTAAAATGGATGTAAAATATTAGAAAGTTTAGGGTATGTAGATGAAGAATCATATAAATTTATTGGAAGGAAACATAACTAGGTCTATTACTAAACTAGCAGTTCCTATAATGGCCATGAGTTTTCTGCATATGGCTTATAATCTTACAGACATATTTTGGATAGGAAAACTGGGAGTGGGTGCTGTGGCATCAGTTGGAACTGGTGGTTTATTGATTTGGTTTAGTTCTGGAATCCACATGTTATCACAAGTAGGTGGTCAGGTATATGTAGGGCAAAGTCTGGGCTCAAAAAATTATAAGCTTGCAGGAAAATATGCACATGCAAGCCTAGTGATGAGTGCAATAATAACGTTAACTTTAGGGTTGGTATATTTCTTATTTACAGATCATATAGTGGCTTTTTTTCAGCTAAATGATGCTGAAGTTATTTTAAATGCAAAATATTATATACAAATTACAGGTGGTCTAATCTTTTTTTCCTTACTTAGCAAATTATTAACAACACTAATTACGACAACTGGAAATAGTAAAACACCTTTGTATGCAACAATAACAGGACTTACATTTAACATGATTTTAGATCCTATTTTAATTTTTGGATTATTTGGGGCACCTAAATTAGGTGTTGTAGGAGCTGCGATCGCTACAGTAATTGCACAAGTAATTGTATTTGTTTTTCTTGTTAGTTATACATTAAAAGATAAATATTTGTTTTCATATGTAAAATTATTTAGTAAACCAGAATTAGCAATGTGTAAAGATATATTAAAATTAAGTTTTCCTGCGGCACTTCATAATACCTTGACACCATTTATTTCTATGTATATATCACGTAAAGTTGCAGGTTTTGGAGATAGTGCTGTTGGCGTTCAAAGAGTGGGTTCACAAATAGAGTCGATTTCTTGGATGACAGCGGATGGTTTTGCAATTGCAGTGAATAGTTTTATAGCTCAAAATTATGGTGCTAATAATTTAAAGCGTGCGAGTGAGGGATATTTTAAGTCATTGAGAATTATTATAGGATATGGATTATTAATTTCTTGTTTATTAATTATTGGTGCTAAACCAATATTCTCAATGTTTTTAAACGAAACAGAAGCTGTTATCATGGGCGTTGAATATTTACAAATACTTGGTTTATCACAAGTGTTTATTTGTATCGACATTATCTCATCACAGTCTCTTTATGCGTTGAAGAAAAGTACGATTCCCTCTGTCATTAGTGTAGTTTTCACCTCATCAAGAGTACCATTAACAATCATTTTAAGCGCTACTTTTTTAGGTTTAAGTGGCATATGGTGGAGTTTAACGGTTACCTCTATCATTAAAGGGGTTCTTTCGACCTCCATCATTATTTTGATTTTTAAAAGGTTATTGGCTAAAAATGGTAAAATGATCAAACAATGAATAAATTAGGTTCACATATAAAAACCGTCTTATAAAGTAATAAATAACTTTAAGACGGTTTTATACATTTTATGCATATGCTCTTAATTATTTTTAAAAAATACATTTTAAATTAAGTTATAGTGTTTACATGCAACTTCAATACCATCATCATTATTTGATGTGGTAATATAGTCAGCTGTTTCTTTGACCTCGTCTAAGGCATTTTCCATAGCAACACCAATGCCTGCTTCTTTTAACATCGCTAAGTCATTATTATAATCTCCAAAGGCAATGACTTCACTCATCTTAATATTCATATGATCGCAGATATGTTGAATTCCAGTCGATTTGTCAATTCCTTTAACGACAATATCGAAGCCACCATCCCCATATTGTATAAAATTATAGGCTGGATATTTTTGATTGTATTCCACTCCTTTTTCTTTGCTTATTTGAGCAATCCCTTGAAGGGCACTGTGGGTTAGATGATAATCAAAATTATCGCATTGATTGATCACGCGTTTTGGATCAGTTGCAAAACTTATTAGTCTGTTATAACATTCATCATAATTACTATAGATTGCAGAACATTCTTGAAATTGGAAAAATAGCGTATTTCCTGTTTCTTGAAAATCTTTGACAATCATTTCTAAATCATCATTTGGAAAACCATATTGGAACAAAACATTGCCATCAAAGTCATAGACACCATTCCCATTGCAACATATTAAATAATCAAATTCAAATCCACCTGTATAGTCTGTTTCAATTTTGAAAAATGGTCTTCCTGAAGCAATTGCTAATTTAACCCCTTGTTCTCTTAATTTGTGTAACGTTTTTATCGATGAATCCAATACTTTTTTATGATCATCAAGTAGTGTGCCATCCATATCAAATACTGCTAATTTAATCATTATTTATTCCCCCATGTTGTATATCATTATATCACTAAATAAATCTTTCTTTAATGCTCTTGTGAATATAAGCAATTTTATTCAAGTTAAAATGAGTTAAAACACTTTATTATGCCTCTGGTAATATTTCATTTAAGAAGTTTACAGTCCACATTTTATCAATTATAAGTGCTGTGTCTTGGTTTAAAATTTCTGCATAGTCTTTTTGAAGTTCATCATAAAATATCGTCGAAAATCCAATCGATCCTATGATAGAGCCATCATGAATACATCCGAATACAGCATCATCTTTTGTAGGATCAAATAGTAGACTATCTATTTCAATATCAGGATGTTGTTGCTTTGTTTGCATATGGGCAGCTATCTTGCATATCTCAATGATTTTATCATCATATCCTTGATCTAAAAGTTGAACTTTTTCAAGGAACAATGAAATATCAGTTGTAATTCTTTTTATGTAAGATGGATCCATACCAAGTGATTCATCATCATTTAACATTTTTTCAAGACTTGAGGGGTCATTTGGTTCATAGTAGATAAATAACTTTTTATCCATGTCATGATACAATACTGGAAATGGGCAAATACTCATTGTGCCACATGTTTCACAATTGAATTTAAAAAGCTCACCAGCTAATACTCTCTCTTTTAGTTCTGG
>JAWXUG010000014.1:0-16685 GCA_044432885.1 Erysipelotrichaceae bacterium
CAAACTGGATTGTGGAAGTATAGTCGACACCCAAATTATTTCGGAGAAGCATTAATGTGGTGGGGGATTGCGTTTATATCCTTTAGTGATAATGGGTATGCGTTAAGTTTTGTAGGGGCTGTATGGATTACCCTTTCATTACTATTCATATCTGGTGTGCCGCTATTGGAGAAAAGGAATCAAAATAAGGAAGGATATGAAGAATATAAAAGAAAGACATCCGTATTCATTCCGTGGTTTCCAAAAGAATAACGAAATAAAACATCATTTAAGTTTATTTTGATATAATAAATTTAGAGGTGGAATAATGAAATTTGCAGTGATAGGAACAAACTTTGTATCAGATATGTTTATGGAAGGATTAAGTCACACAGATGATGCTAGTGTGATTGGTGTTTGTAGTGGTAGAATGGAAAATGCTATTCGATTTAGTGAAAAATATAAAATCCCAAAAGTTTACAGACATTATAAAGAGGTTATAGAAGATAAATCAGTAGAAGCAGTCTATGTAGCCACTCCTAATGCGATGCACAAGGAAATTGTAATATTCTTTTTATCTAACAAAGTCCCTGTATTTTGCGAAAAACCCATGGGTTCAAACTTTGATGAAGTAAAAGAAATGGTTGATTGTGCAAGAGAGAATCATACTTATTTGCACGAAGGGATTGTTCCTTTATTTAATCCAAACTTTAAAATTTTAAAAAAGAGTTTAGATAAAGTTGGTGTAATACGACAAGTAACTTATAATTTTTCTAAATACTCATCTAGATATGACCAATATTTAGCAGGAGAAAATCCAACTACCTTTAGAAGAGAATTGGCAAATGGAGCAATTATGGATTTGGGTGTCTATGTATTTACGCATGTAATTGCTTTATTTGGCAAACCAATAAGTATGTCAAGCAAAGGGGTATTATTAGAAACAGGGGTAGATGTTGCTGGGAGCAGTTTGTTAGAATATAAAGATTTTATTGCTAATTTATCCTATAGCAAGGCTAGTGATACGGGGATATATTGTGAGATATGTGGTGAAAAAGGAACCATCGAAATCGATCATCCAACTCAAATAAGAAGTATTAAATACACGGATAGGCAAACTAAAGAAGTACAGGAATTAGCCATAGATCGAAAGCCAATTTTTCATTATCAAATTCAGGAAATGATTGATTGTATCAATCATCAAGAGATTGAATCAAAGTCAAATCCTTTAGAGTTGTCACTACTTATCAGTGAGTGTATGTATGAGTGTCGTAAGCAAGCAAATGTTATTTTTCCACAAGATGAAGGTTTACAAAAAAAATAAAATATGTAATAATGAGAATGGTTCTCATTAAGGAGGGCGAAGTTATGAGATATTCATCAAGAAGAGATCGTATTTACCAAGCAATTCAAGGTCTTGATAGACACATGAGTGCAGAAGAAGTGTTTGAACTTGTTAATCAAGAAGAACCTAAAATTGGACTTGCTACTGTTTATCGAAACTTAAATGAATTAGCAGAAAAAAATTTAATTAATAAAGTACATGATAAAGATCAAAAATTCTTCTATGATGGAAATCCAACACGTCACTATCATGTATATTGTCAACAATGTCATACATATCAAGATGTTCCAGTAACCTACATGGCAAAATTAGATGAAGAAGTCGCTAAATTGACAGGTTATAAAGTAGAAGTACATCAATTGGTATTTGAAGGCATATGCGAGAAATGTAGAACAAAAAACTAATGGAGGAAAAGAGAATGAGTTTAAAGGGTACAAAAACAGAAAAAAATTTAATGGATGCATTTGCTGGGGAAAGCCAAGCTCGTAATAAATATACGTTCTTTGCTAACCAAGCAAGACAAGAAGGAATGGAGCAAATTGCTAACTTTTTTGAAGAAACAGCACGTAATGAGCAAGAGCATGCTCGTTTGTGGTTCCAAGCATTACATGGTGGAACAATGCCAGAAACAGCTGAATGTTTAAAATTAGGCGCTGAAGGCGAAAATTATGAATGGACAGATATGTATGTTAAAATGGCTGCGGATGCTCGTGAAGAAGGATTCACAAGAATCGCTGCTCAAATGGATATGGTAGCTAAAATTGAAAAAGCCCATGAAGAAAGATATTTAGCATTATTGAAAAATGTTGAAGAAGATGGTGTCTTTGCTAAAGAAGCTGCAGTTGCATGGCAATGTGAATTATGTGGTTATGTATTAGTTGGTAAAAAAGCACCAGCTATTTGTCCATTATGTGGGTATCCACAAGCATTCTTCGAAATAGAAAAAACAAACTATTAATTAAAAAGGTGATTACTCACCTTTTTTTGTGGTTTATCCAATAAAAAAAGCACCGATTAATTGGTGCTTTATGCTTTATAATTAAAGCTTAACAACATTAGTTGCTTGAGGTCCGCGGTTACCTTCAGTCACGTCGAATTGAACTGCTTGTCCTTCATCTAATGATTTGAAACCGTCAGAATTGATAGCTGTGTAATGAACGAAGATATCTTCACCAGCATCGCTAGTAATGAATCCGTAACCTTTTTCAGCATTAAACCATTTTACTTTTCCTGTACTCATTTGTAGATCCTCCAAACTAGTATTTTGCGATAAGATTCTAGTAAGCTTAAATTAGTAATACATAAATCAATTAATCTTAAATACATGTTTACAGTATCATTTATAGATATTTATGTCAAGAAATTAAATTAATTTATCAAAGTTTAAATAAATTCTAGTAAAACACAGATTTTTTTACTTTTTCCGCTTCTTCAATGTTTAGTAATTTTTCAATAATTTTTAATCCAAAGTCTAAACTAGCACCCATTGCTTTGGCAGTGATTATACGATTTGAAACAACGACCTTTTCTTTATCTAAATAATGTGCTTTAGAGTCTTTTTCATGAAAGCCTGGATAACAGGTATACGATTGATGGTCTAAGAAACCAAGTTTTACTAAAATGCTAGGTGCAGCACAAATTGCAAATAAATATTTTCCTTGTTTATTGAATTGATTTAACCAATAGATTACATTATCGTTTTCTTCAAGATGAGCGGTTCCTGGCATGCCGCCTGGTAAAATAATCCCTGAATAAGTCTCCATATTTACATCTTCTAATAAATAATCACAAGTTAATGTGACATGATGAGAACTTGTTTTATTGATATGAGTATCAATACTGATTAAGTCTGTTGTAATATTGGCGCGTCTAAGGACATCTAAAGTGACAAGTGCTTCGGATATTTCAAAGCCTTGAGCGATTAACATTGCTAATTTCATAAAACCTCCTTTGTTTTGATTATTATATCATGTTGAAGAATCGAAACAAAATAACGTGGAGATTAAAGACAGTCCTAATTAGATAGTATTTTCAAGCATTATATGATACTATAGGGTGAAATTTAGAAAAGAGAACAATTATGAATTCATATTTTAATCATTATCCATTAAGTGAAACAATCTTAAAAGCAATCGACTTAATGGGTTATAAAAATCCAACACCCGTGCAAGAGCGCGTTATTCCATTATTATTAGATGGGAAAGATGTTATTGTTAAATCCCAAACAGGAAGTGGGAAGACTGCCTCTTTTGCAATCCCGCTTGTTGAATCAGTTTTTTGGGAAGATAACCAAGCACAAGCTTTAGTATTAACCCCAACAAGAGAGTTGGCACTTCAAGTTAAGGAAGATATTTTTCATCTTGGAAGATTTAAAAGAATTAAATGTCCGGTTTTATTTGGGAAAGATTCTTTTAGTGTCCAAGCGAAGGAACTTAAACAAAAAAGTCATATTGTTGTAGGAACACCAGGACGTGTTTTAGACCATCTTGAACAAGGGACTCTAGATGTGTCTAACATTCATTATCTTGTTATTGATGAGGCGGATGAAATGTTAAACATGGGATTTATTGAAACAGTAGAAGCGATCATTGGCTATTTACCTGAAAATCGCGTAACTACGCTTTTATCAGCTACGATGCCAGAGGAGGTTGCTCGTTTAAGTAAACGTTATATGAATCGTCCGAATAGAGTTGAAATTGAACAAGAAAGTTTGGCAATCGACCATATTGAGCAGTCTTTTTATTTGGTAGAACAAAATACAAAGAAAAGAGTTTTAAGAGATTTGTCAATTATAGAAAATCCTGATTCAGCGATTATTTTTTGCAATACGCAGTTAGCTGTAGAATCATTGCATGAATATTTATTGGATAATCAATTTTCATGCACTAAAATTCATGGAGGCATGAAACAGGAAGATCGCATCAAAATGATGAATCAATTTAGACGTAATGAAAAACGATATTTGATTGCAACAGATGTGGCAGCTAGAGGAATTGATATTGATGATATATCCTTGGTAATTAATTATGATATGCCTGTAAAATTGGTGAATTATATTCATCGATGCGGACGAACTGGAAGAATTGGAAAGCATGGGAAAGTGATCAATTTGCTCATTTCAAGTGAGAAACAAATTTTAGATCAATTTGAGTCTGAATTAAAGGTTGAGTATCCTCGATTAACACCTCCTACTCAAGCAGAAGTTATTCCTTATCAAAAGGCCTTTTTGAAGAAAATGAGCAATATAGAAACAAAGGAAAGTGTTAAAACACAAAAAATTAATCAGGACATTCTTCGCTTACACATCAACGCAGGTAAGAAGACGAAGATGCGAGCTGGAGATATTGTAGGGACTTTATGCGATATTCAAGGAGTCGGTAGTGATGATATCGGCATTATTCAGGTGCAAGATGTGTCGACGTATGTTGAAATCTTAAATGGTAAGGGACAATATGTTTTCGAAACATTGCAAACAACACCGATTAAAGGACGATTAAGAAAAGTAAGTCTTGCCAATATCGAATGGCATAAAAAATAATAAATACGGTTATACGCGATAACTTCAAGTATAACCTTTTATTATGAGTAAACATAAAAGATTTCAAAATGTATTATGGAAATTTAATAGATTATCCATTAGGGGTAGGTAGGATAGACTTTTTTGCATCTTACAAGCCCCAAAAAAGAAGTATGAGAAGTATGAGTATTAGATTTCTATTGTTACTTATATCATCGAATGATATAATAATTCATAAAGAAGCCCTAATAAAAATGCTAGCTATTGTTTCGAAAATTTGATGTAGTGTCTAGCTTAAAGATAGGCCTTATTATAGGGCGATAAAGAGCTTTGTGGTTTACAACGCTTACTAAACGCGTTGATGTCACAATATATCAATACTCATACATAAAAAAAGATAATAATCGTTTCATCATAAGAAAACTAAATATACCAAAACCGAAAATTCATATTTTGATTTAGATAAATATCAGAAAACACAATGGCAACGGTTTTAATATGGCACGAAGAACCCTTATATACAACGCTAACTTTCCTATCTATTGCCTAATTTCAAGATCTGCTCTACCTCAATTAACCAAAGAAAATTTGTCTGATTATTTTAAAGTAAAACGAACACTTTAATTGATAAGCGCTTTTCGTTGATTAGAATAGAAAAAAATTCCACTAAGAACAAAATCCAACAACTACTCGGCTTAGAGATTAGTTAAGACTATGCTAATGAATAGAAAATCCGCGTGAAATATAATAATGAAACCAAGTAAAATAAGGGGGGATAGTATGAATATTGCAGACGTATTACATGTATTAGAAAATACTACTGAGGCAAATGAATCAGCAATTATTGAGGTTCAAGCTTTTTTGGCCGACATTAATTTTGAGGTTGATAAATTACATGCAATTAACATGTTACTAAAAGTAAATAATGTTCCAGAAATTGATAATTTATTAAAAAGAGAATTAATATTGTTACTAAATAACTATCCTTGTGATATAAAAAAACCTTACATTTTTATAAGTTATAGTAGTAAAGATTGGAAATACGTTTATCCACACGTAATAAAAATGAAATTCCAAGGAATTAATGTATGGATTGACATTGAATTAGAGAATCATAGTGGTGAAAAATGGAATACAACTGTAAAACAAGTATTAATGAAACATCAGTTAAAAATGATGATTTTTTTCATGAGTAAAAATGCATTCACTAGTGGTCCCATTTTTCAGGAGTTATTATTTAGTCAAAAAGATAAATTTGCAGGGGGTCCAAATAAAAATTTTACGCCATATTTAATACCAATTAATATTATAGAAAATTTCGATGCAAATTTATAAGATTTTATGAACGCGCTTGATGATAAAGAGATACTAGAAAAGCAACAACAAGCAGTATTTGAATTATATAAAAAATATATTGATTCTTCTTTGGATGATGATTTCTACTTAAATATATCTACACATTTTGTCGCTTGGACAATCTTTGAATATATTTTTGAATGTTCTAATGACGTAAAATATTTAAATGGTTTTGATGATATTGATCTAACAAAAAATAAAAATTTTTTTAAAGAGTGTGTAAATCAGCAAGTTAAAGATCTATCTATTAAAGATGAAACGATATTTATAGAAGAACCTATTAGTGTAGAAGAAGTGATAGCTCAAAATGAACATATCGAAGAAGTAATAAACGAAGAGTTAATTGTATGTTCTTCTACAATTGATGAAATTACAAATAAATTATTTGAAGGAATAGATAGTAAAGACTATCAAAAAGTAATCAATGAATACCATAATAGAAAAGATTGCCTATTTAATTTTGTTATTGAAGATAATCAAGTTTTAATTGAGTCATATAAGGGATCGAAGAGAGAAACTATAAAGATACCTGACTATGTACATGGGTTTAAAGAATCAAGTTTTCCATTTGCGGAAGCTTATGATGTCACACATATTGAATTAGGTAAAAGTCTAAGAAATTTAGATTATATGTTTTGGGGCTGCACCTTAGAAAAAATTGATGTATCCTCTTGGGATGTGTCTAATATCACAAGTATGCAACATACATTTTTTGATTGTGAGTTAAAACATATCGATGGACTAGCGAGTTGGGATGTTTCCAATGTTAAATGTATGGAGTCGATGTTTAATTCTTGCAATGCAAATTATATTGGAGATCTATCTAATTGGGATGTTTCCAATGTGGAAAATATGGACTTTATGTTTAGTGATTGCAATGCCACCTTTGTTGGAGACTTATCAAGTTGGGATGTTGGCAAAGTAACATGTTTTAACAATATGTTTGCATCGAGTAAAATAAAATATATTGGAGATCTATCTTCGTGGAATATAGATAAAAAAGATCAAATGGACAATATGTTTAAAGATGCTTTATTTAGTCATGAGTTTACTAGTCTAAAAGATTCTATTGTTGAATATACAGAGCATTTACTGGATGGCATAAGCAAAAGTGAATACCAAAAAGTAATTGATGACTATCATCAAAAAGATGAACATTTATTTGAGTTTATTATTGTAGATGATCAAGTATTAATCGAAAAATATGTAGGAAAAGAAAGAGAAATGATTAAGATTCCCGATTATGTTAGCGGATTTGAAGAATTTGGCTCTCCTTTCAGCGACGAACAAGGATTAAAACATATTGAATTGGGTAAAAGTTTAACCAGTCTAGCTTACATGTTTAAATTTTGTAAACTAGAAACAATTGATTTATCAACATTGGATGTTTCTAATGTTACAGATATGAGTAACATGTTTGAGAATTGCTTTGCTGAGCATATTAAAGGATTGTCCTCATGGGATGTTTCTAACGTTAAAGACATGAGTTTTATGTTTTATGAAAGCGATTCAAAATCAATAAGTGATATATCTAATTGGGATGTTTCTAATGTGGAAGATATGTCATGTATGTTTGCTCAATGCAACGGTGAAGCTGGTATAGGAGATTTATCTAAATGGAATGTTATGAATGTCAAAGATATGAGTAGTATGTTTGCTGAATGTGAACCAAATTATATTGGTGATTTATCTGCTTGGAATGTGTCAAATGTAACGGATATGGATCATATGTTCAATGAAAGTCAAATCACTAACGTAGGAGATTTATCTAAATGGAATGTAGAGAATGTAAAAAGTATGAGATATATGTTTGCTGGTTGTTGCATAACAACACTTGGTGATTTATCTTCTTGGGATGTGTCCGATGTGGAAGATATGTACTGTATGTTCAGTGAAAGCCAAATTGCTAATGTAGGAGATTTATCTAAATGGGATGTAGATAATGTAACAGATTTTAGGGAGATGTTTAGAGAAACCAAATTAAAAACAATTGGAGATATATCTTCGTGGAATATAGATAAAAAAGATCAAATGGATAATATGTTTAAAGATGCTTTATTTAGTCATGAGTTTACTAGTCTAAAAGATTCTATTGTTGAATATACAGAGCATTTACTGGATGGCATAAGCAAAAGTGAATACCAAAAAGCAATTGATGACTATCATCAAAAAGATGAACATTTATTTGAGTTTATTATTGTAGATGATCAAGTATTAATCGAAAAATATGTAGGAAAAGAAAGAGAAACGATTAAGATTCCTGATTATGTTAGCGGATTTAAAGAATATGGCTCTCCTTTCAGATACGAACGAGGATTAAAACATATTGAATTGGGTAAAAGTTTAACCAGTCTAGCTTACATGTTTTATTCTAGTGAACTGGAAACAATTGATTTATCAACATTGGATGTTTCTAATGTTACAGATATGAATCACATGTTTGCGCATTGCTATGCTGAGCATATTAAAGGATTGTCCTCATGGGATGTTTCTAACGTTAGAGACATGAGTTTTATGTTTTGTGGTAGCTTTTCAGAATCAATAAGTGATATATCTAATTGGGATGTTTCCAATGTTAAATATATGGACCATATGTTTAATGATTGCAATGCCACCTTTGTTGGAGACTTATCAAGTTGGGGTGTGTCGAATGTAAGTAGTATGATATCTATGTTTGCCGGTTGTGGCATAACAACACTTGGTGATTTATCTTCTTGGGATGTGTCAAATGTAACCTGCATGTCGGAAATGTTTAGAGGGTGCCATCAATTAAAATTTTTGGGAGATTTGGCTCAATGGAGTATATACTGTGATTCTATTATATCTGTAGAAGAAATGTTTAAGGGCACAGATAAATCTTTGGATGTTGGAAATCTATCTCATTGGGGGGAAGAACTGTTAGCAAATGCATATGGAACTCGATATGAAGAAGATGAAAAAACAATAGGAGGTTTCTTTAAAAAGTTTATAAAATAGTTCAAGAGCAATTCAATGAGTGCTTTTTGTGAAGTGTCTATACAGATATACCAAGATATTTTGTGCTTGTAAAATTTGGTTTACCCAAGGTTTTCTTGCCTTCGCATAAGATAAATTGAATATAAAACCATGGGACAATTAGGGTTAGCTTACTTATTAGCAAATGTTATTTGGCTAAACAAGAAGCTTTTACCTCTAAGATTTTATCGGCAGGTGGTGGAGGATGTTACATGATATTCCTGCTAATCATGTTTGGAAGAAAGAAATGGAAAGGATGATGTGTGATGAGCAAAAAAATATGGATACTTGCCAGTGTCATTGTACTAATAATTAGTGTATATGGTTATCTAGACTTATATCCTAATGCATATAATGATGCCTTATATTTTGCGTTTCATTTGTTTACATTCAATTATTCAATTGAAGATTATAGTCAAATATTAATGGTCACAAGATGGATCGCCCCATTGTTGTCATTATCGGGGTTAATTCTGGTGGTAGAACTTGTCTTTATGAAAATAAAAAATCATGTGATGAGTATAGGTGCTAAAACAATGGTTATTACAGGAAGCGGTCATGGGATGGAGCTTTTTTGTAAAGACCTCAAACAAAATCATATTCCATATATCGCAAGTGATAATGCTTATAAAAGTGATTGTTATGTCATTATGTATGAATCTGATGAAGAGAGTCTTACACACTTTTTGAAAATGGCAGATTATTATCGTTCTTTACATCATCCCAATTTGAAGGTATATATTCAATTAGAGTCTTTTGATGAACTATTATTTAATCAATATCCATTTGATGTCTATCCATTTTCAAATGCCGATGCGCTAGCTCAATTGTTTTGGCAATCCGAAATGAAAAAGATATGTAAGGCATGTTATGAAAAAGAGGATGCCTATCATATTTGTATTATAGGGGATGGGATTTATGCCCAAAAGTTATTAAAGAAAGGGCTACTTACCAATATTTTTAGTATTCATCAAAAAATTGTCTATCATGTGTTTAATGATTGGACAAAGTTTCAGTATAGTTATTTAAGTTGGAAAGATATTTGTTGTGCCACCAATGAGTATATGTTGGATGAGGTGATTTTTCACCATGATGATTGGATGAAAGATCGTACTTTATTGGATAAGATGGATTTAATCGTAATCAGTCATGATCAACAGTATGAAAACTTAAAACAGGCAAGCAAACTAAAATTTTTAAAGGATGTTCAATGTAGTGTAAAGAGTTTAATATTTGATTCTGCACTAGGTGATTTAAGTTGTTTTGAAAGCTTTGGAAATGATGAATTGACCTATAATCACAAAGTTATATTAAAAGAATCATTAATTCAATCAGGGAAGGCTCAACATGAAAATTATGTGAGATTACATGGTGGAGTGTCTTGGTCATCACTGAGCTACTTTCTTAAGCAATCAAATATTGAAAGTGCGAATTTTAATAAATTCAACATGAGTGAAATTAGTCAATACATTAAAGAGAATAAGGATGAGACAATGAATGAGTTGGAGCATATTCGTTGGTCAAGATTTCATTATATGCACAATTGGCAATATGGTGAACGAAATAATGATTTACGAAGACACAATAATTTAGTGCCTTATAAAGAGCTAAATAAGGTGGATCAGTTAAAAGATCAGGAAGTCCGCAATTCAAAATAAAAAGGATGAGCAAAATGCAGTAGATTATGCAAATAGTTCATCCTTATTTTAAAATAAATCGCTATGTGATCCTGTGCGTGTTAAATATAAAATCAGACTATTTTTATTTGTTTCATAGATAAGTAACCAATCAGGCCTGATGTGACATTCACGCTTTTTTATGCGTTTTAAATCTTTTGTAAATTTAGTGGTCGGTTTAATTTGATACTTCATTTAAGCAAATCATCTATCATCATATCTACGTTAGAATAGGATTTAAAGGCATCTGGATTTTTTTTCATTATTTCCACTTCATGAATGGCTTCAATGGTTTCTTTGTTAGGCATATCAAGTTTTAAGTCAAAGGGTAAACCGTTATGACGGATTGTTTGTCTAAGGAATATATTGACTGCCGTAGTCATATCCATTCCCAATTCATTAAAGATTGCTGCAGACTTTTTCTTTACATCAGCATCAATTCTAATATTTGTAGTTACATTTGGCATTATTATAACCTCTCTTTCAATATTATTATATTAATTATAAAACAATGTGTGTCTATTGTGCGGATAAGTGGCACATAATGTGCGATTAGTGGTTCCATATAGACTGCAAAATTTATAGCAAGGGGGGGTTGGTTCATAACTTCAAGTATACCCTTTTATTATGAGTAAACATAAAAGTTTTCAAAATGCTTTATAGAAATTTAATAAATAAGACATGAATTTCTTAAAGAATCTCTAGTACTATTTGATACAACATAACAAGCGGGAAAAAGATAAGAGGGGATTTATGCAAGTAAAGGGAAAATACAGGGTGTTAATACACGATGTATTAAGGATATTTTATAGTGGTTTTTTATTAAACTTATTTATAGAGCTATTAAGCAAGCCCAATATGGGTAAGGCAATAAGTGAGATTATATCTCATACTCATTTATTCCTATTAAATTGGTTGGTTATAGTATTATTTTTGTCATTAAGTTTATTTTTCAAAAAGAAATCTTTTGTTTGCTTACTATTAGTGATGATTGTGGCACTTTTGGGGATTTCAAATCGAATGGTAATGAACTTTAGAAATACACCCTTATCATTCAACGACTTATGTATCCTTAAGTTAGATTTTAACTTTATGCAATCTTATGTTAGTTGGTCATCGATTTTAATGATGATAGGATGCACCTGTTTATATTTATTTATATTGATAATTGGTTGGAAAAACAGTGAGGCTACAAAGGTTCATTTTAAGAAATCAAGCACGATATTAGGAATATTAATGTTTATAACATTTGTCAGTTATGATACTACAGTTTCAGCCGATGTTATCTATGCGTCTAAAGGTAGTGAATATGGAGTAATCACGTCCTTTATTAAAAGTACAATCGAAAGAGGAATGGATGAGCCTGATGATTATTTCGAAGATACAATCAATGATTTAATTTTAAATACAGAGGATAAGCAGGATAAAAAGACTCCTAATATTATTTTTGTACAACTTGAATCTTTTTTTGATCCAAATTTATTAATAGGTGTTGAATATTGCCAAAATCCTATTCCTAATTTCACTGCTTTAAAAGAAAAATATACAAATGGTATGTTAGATGTGGCAGTATTAGGTGGTGGGACCGTAAACAGTGAATTCGAAGTACTTACAGGAATGAACTTAGATTACTTAGGAAACCGAGAATATCCATATGAAACACTGCTAAAGGATCAAACGGTGGATAGTTTGGCTTATAATTTAAAAGATAAAGGATATGAGACCTACGCCATTCACAATAATACGGCTACTTTTTATGATCGTGATTTGGTTTATCCCAATCTAGGCTTTGATCATTTTATTTCAAGTGAGTATATGGAAGGTACAACAAAAAATCCAATTGGATGGATTAAAGATAAACATCTAACAAAAGAAATTATAAACTGTTTAAGCGATTCTGATAAAAGTGATTTTATCTTCACCATTAGTATGCAAGGACATGGTGCTTTTCCTAGCGAAAAGCTCGATGAAAATACGATAAAGGTAACAAATAGTCCGTATAAGCAAGAGTTAGAAAATCAAATTGAGTATTATGTCAGTCAATTGTATGAGATGGACCTGTTTATTGTTGATTTAATTGAAGAAGTCAATCAATTAAATGAAGATACGATCATCGTTTTCTATGGGGATCATTTACCGCCCCTACAAATTGAGGAAGAAGACTTGAACAATCATAATCTTTATCAAACAGAATATGTAATTTACGCTACTTATGAAATAGAACCTCAGGATGAACCCTTAGAAACCTACCAATTAGGAGCAAAAGTTGCGCAGCTAGCAGAAATGAATATGGGTATAATGGCAACTTATCATACATTAAATCGAGAAGAATTTAGTTATGAGAAAGGGATAGAACTATTAATGTATGATATGTTGTATGGGAAAAACTACGCTTTAAATCAAGAAGTACGTATTCCAAGTGAAATGATGATGGGAATAGGTGGATAGTTAGAAAAACGTTTGTAGTACTTTGCAAACTATGATTATAGAGGATGAGCTTATATTATTTTGAAAGAAACTGAGGTATTTTCTGAAAATAGTTTGAAACAAAAGATTATCCTTTGTATAATGGTTGCAATGGAGGTGTTTTATGGAAAAGGTTATTCAAGAAATTAAAAATAGTATTCAAACAAAAAGATTATATGATGGGGTTAAATGTGTATCAAGTCATCATCGTATTCAAGCAAGTACTGGATATCGAAACGCAGCAAATTATTGTTTAAAAGAGTTTGAAAAGTCAAAAATCGATGCTAAAATTTTATCTTATGATGCAAATGGAAGCGTGTGGAATCTTACGAGTAAGGTTTTTCAAGAATGGTCGTGTGAAGAAGCATATCTTGAGTTGGTAGATACTCATGAAAGAATTGCAGACTACATAAGTGAGCCTATTTCTATTATACAACGTAGCTACCCATATGATTTTAGTAATGGTGTGGAAATGGTTTATCTTGATCAAGGAACAAATTTTGAAGCATACAAAGATTTAGATGTAGAAGGTAAGATTGTATTTGCTAGAGGGCATTTTAGTGAATATCAAGATTGGGCAATAAGAAAGAATAAAGCAATTGGTATTGTCAGTGATCATGTTGCTACAATGACAGGGGTAAGATCACGTTATGATTTATACAAATCATTAACGTACACTTCATTTTGGTGGACACATACAGATTTAGATACACCATGCTTTGGCTTTGTATTGTCTCCTGAAAAAGGGGATGAGTTGGCTTTAAAATTTAAGGATAAAAAGACCCTTCTTTGTAAAGGGAAGGTTGTATCTAGCTTATATGATGGGAAAATGGAAGTAGTAGAAGCGAAAATTCCAGGAACAAGTGATGAGGAAGTATTAATTTGTGCGCATTTATGTCATCCTAAAGCGAGTTGCAATGATAATGCATCGGGGGTGTCCGCTGCAATAGAGACTTTACGAGTATTAAAACAATTAACAGATGAAAAGAAAATAGAATCCTTAAAACGCACAGTCAAAGTCATTTTGGTACCAGAATTTACAGGAACTTATGCGTATTTGGAAGATCCTGAAAATTATAAACATTGTGCAGGAGCTATTAACTTGGATATGGTTGGTGGCAAACAAACACGCCAATATGGACCCATTACATTAACAGCATTACCTAGATCAACACCATCTTTTATTGAAGACTTATCAAAATTATGTTTAGCGTTAGCTGGGCAAGAAGCACCTACTCACGAAGGAACATTAGTCGCGAAAACCAATTATGCTGTTTCAGTATTCTCGGGAGGCTCAGATCATACCTTGTTTAGTGATCCAACGATTGGGGTACCATGTTGTATGTTAGGGCAATGGCCAGATTTAAATTATCATACTTCAACTGATGACATGAGTGTCATTGATCCTGAGGTGCTTGCGTTCTCAACAAGAGTAGCCACCTATTTTAGTTACTTATTGTCAAATTTCGATGATGAAACAGCGACCAAGGTGTTAGCGAATATGCAGGTAAGTGTGGCAAGCCAATTAGCAGAGGTAACACATGGATTAAACGCTTGCAAAATTACAAAAAATGCAGCTTACAAAGAAGTCTGCCAAATTAAACAATTTTATGAAGGGTCAATCGATTCTGTTGCGAAAATGGGCAATGCAGAAACGACATGTCAAGCGATGCAAACATGGTTGAGTTCAACCGTACAAAATACGATGGCTTTATTATCACTTGAAGAAAAGAAGAGTGCTGGAGAAGACCAAAGAGTTTTCAAACGTGAATTCATTGCTCCGCTTATGCGTTTAAATGATTATGTAGCAAGTCATCGTGAATGTGAGGAAGCAGTCAAAGAATTTGAAGAAAAAATAAAAACGGTTAATGTAGAAAATTTCTATAATGTTCAAACATTAATGTGCAATTACATCGACGGAATTAGAACTGTAGATCAAATTGTAGAGGCTGTCACTGCAGATACACGTATTGTGGATAAAATGGCAGTTATCCACTATATCCACATGTTAGAAGCAATAAAGTTGATAAAATTGACATAAAAGACCAAAAAAGTGGGACAAATTTGAGACAAATTTGAGACAAAATCACCTCTATACATCGGTATGATGTTTATAGAGGTGATTTTAATGAAAAAAGAGGATAGAAACGACAACGAACTAATCAACTTAATCAAACTTGAAGACGAAGAAGCATTTTTAATTATGAGAAAAAAATATGATCGCCTAATTTATCATTTGGCACATGAAACTCAAAAAATGTATCCTTATGTTTATTGCAGTTTTGATGATTTGGTACAAGAAGGAAACATTGGTTTTTTAAAAGCAGCACAAACGTATCGCATCGAAAACGAAACAAAATTTATCACGTATGCTTATACAGTAATTAAAAGAAGGATGAGAACTTATTTAAACAATTTAAGTCATTGTTACAGCAATGAATATAGTTATGATGATATGGCTGTGCAAGAAGCGGTGTCAGGATATCGAGCAGATGGCTATCATCAAAATCCAAGCACCATTTATTTTGGTAAGTATGAACAACAACTATTAATGAAAGCTTATGTTTGTTTACCGCCGTTACAGCAAGAGATATTAAAATATAAGTTACAAGGGAAAACTTATGTAGAAATCTCACAATTGTGCAATATTAATATTAAAAAAGTAGATAACCAACTACAAAGTATTAAAAATAAGCTTATGGATAAAATGAATCAGTTATCATAAAAATAATGCATATGAATAGCATTATAAATTAATCTTTGATATACTCCTGAAAGCTATATAAATCATAATTGATTTATGTAGCAGATTCATTGAAAAGAAGGAGAAAAAAATGAAGAAAATAATGATGTTAGCAGTTATAGGAATTATGTTTGCGATGACAGGGTGCACAAATTCTAGTGAAGAAACGTATGCAGATGGGATTTATACTGCAAAAATGAGTTCAGATAGCTATGGGTGGACAGATACACTTGAAGTGACTTATGAAGAGGGTGTTGTGACTAGTGCAGTATTTGAGAGTTTAAATACTGAAGGAAGCAAGAAAAGCGAAGCTTCAGCGGATGAATATCCAATGGACCCACTTCCATCTGATTGGATTCCTGAGCTAAGCACAAATATCTTAGCTGCTGGCAATGCAACAGATATTGATGCAGTAACAGGGGCGACATTAGGAACTAACAATGCGATCGCTATGATGGAAAAAATTGAAGAAGCTGCATTGGCAGGGGAAGCAAGTGATGTAATCATCGTAGATGTTCCAACTGCTGAATAAACTTAAAAACCAGACACTAAGTCATAAGGCTACCTACGGGTAGCTTTTTTCGTGGAATAAAAGGAAAAAGAAATAAA
>JAWXUG010000015.1:0-16619 GCA_044432885.1 Erysipelotrichaceae bacterium
TACCAGGACGTTTAAAAGATTACATTGCAATGCCTAAGATGAATATGTATCAATCTTTACACACTACGATCGTTGGCGATGATCGTATTTTTGAGGTGCAAATTCGTACAGAAGAAATGGATTCAATTGCTGAACAAGGAATTGCTGCCCATTGGCGCTATAAGGAAAACAGCAAATATGATGCCGTGAAGGAACAAAAAGAGATTGAAGATAAACTATCTTGGTTTAAAGACATGGTAGCTTTAACCGAAGATATAAATGAAGACAATCCAACGGATTATATGGATACCTTAACAAAGGATGTATTTGAGGCTAATGTTTATGTGATGACACCAAAGGGAAGAGTCATAGATTTGCCTAATGGAGCAACTCCCATTGATTTTGCCTATCGCATACATACAGAGGTAGGTCATACTACCATAGGAGCATTAGTAAATGAGATCTTAGTACCGATTAATACCAAATTAAAAACGGGAGATGTAGTCGAACTTAGAACTTCTAAAAATTCAGTACCAAGTGAGGATTGGCTAAAATTTGTTAAAACCAATCATGCTAAAAATAAAATAAAAAATTTTCTAGCTAAACGTGAGATAGAAAGACGTCAAGAATATATTAAACAAGGTGAAATCATGTTGCGTGAAGAAATTAAGAAACGTGGCTTTGATGTAGCTATTTATATGGATGTTAAGAAAATAGAAGCTATTTTCTCTCAGTTTCAAGTTACCAATTACACAGACTTAATGTATGGGATAGCGGTTAAGTCTATATCGCTACAATTAGTAAGTGAAAAATTGACGAATGCTAAAAAACAAGGTCTAGATTTAGAAACTTTTTCTAAGATGGTTTCAAAACGAGAAAAATCTAGTAAACAACCATCAAAAACTGGAATATCAGTAGGTGGTATTGATTCGATGAAGACTCAATTAGCAGCGTGCTGTACACCAGTACTACATGATGAAATTGTAGGATTTGTAACAAAGGGCGAGGGAATTAAGGTTCATCGTAAAGAATGTCCTAATGTTAAGGCATTAAGTTCACGTTTAATTAGTGTTTATTGGGAAGAAGGCGTTGAGAATCGAAAGTATTCAGCCAATTTATTGATTATCTCTAATGATCGAAGCCATTTATTAACTGATATCGTTACAATCTTTTCTCAATATAAAGGATCCATTCATCAAATTAATAGTGTTGTTCATGGAGATACTTTGAGTGTTAATACAAAAATTATGGTTCAGTTGGAAGATGTTGAACAATTAAATACGATTATTGTAAATCTTAAAAAGCTACAGGGTGTGATTAGTGTGGATCGTACCTTCCAATAAGTAGGCTATTTGTTTACAATCGATGAAAAGCTTGTTATAATTAAGCATATTCAATGAAAAAGAGGATTATTAAAGTCGATGCAAAGCGAGGAAAAGTTGGTGAGAGTTTCCCATAGACGATAGTAATTGACACTTTGGAGAAGTTATTTTGATAAGGGATAACCGTGATTCTGCGTTAATGAGTAAGTGCACACATTTGTGTGAACTAAGGTGGTACCACGCATAAGCGTCCTTAGAGGACGTTTTTTTTGTTATTAGGAGGAATAAGATGAAAAACTATCAAAATCCAAGAGGCACTGTTGATTTGTTACCAGAGACAGTGAAAAAATGGAAACAACTAGAACGATTAATGAATGAGTTTTGTACTGTCTATGGATATGATGAAATTCGCACACCTATTTTTGAAGATACATCGGTATTTAAAAGAGAAAATGATTCAAGTGACATGGTTAATAAGGAAATGTATACCTTTAGTATTAACCAAAGTGATTTTCTTACGTTAAGACCTGAAGGGACGGCTGGAGTCATCCGAAGCTTTGTTCAACATAAGGCTTATGGAAGTCAAGAATTACCCGTTAAATATTCTTATTTAGGACCAATGTTTAGATATGAGAGGCCGCAAAAAGGACGTCAAAGACAATTTTGGCAATTCGGGGTAGAAAACATTGGCTTAAAAAATCCTTTAATCGATGTTGAAGTTATGGTTTTAGGTTACAGTATTATTAAAGCGTTAGGAATTGATGATATCAAAGTTCTTGTGAATACCTTAGGGGATGATGCATCGCGTAGTGCATATCGCGAAGCATTGCAAACTTATTTTAAACCATATGTAGATGGATTGTGCGGAGATTGTAAGCGAAGATATGAACAAAATCCATTACGTATTCTTGATTGTAAGGTGGATAAGGATCAAGAATGTATGCACAATGTCCCAGCTTTAAAAGAGTATTTAAATGAGGAATCAAAGGCTTATTTTGAACAAGTATTAGCAGGCCTTGATGCCCTTGATATTCCATATGAAATTGACAACAATCTAGTTCGTGGATTAGATTACTACACGCATACTGTATTTGAAGTGGTAAGCACACATCCAGAATCTGGTAGCCAATCAACGATTTTTGCAGGAGGAAGATACGACAATCTTGTTTCCTACTTCAATGGACCTGAATTAAGTGGTGTTGGCTTTGCGATGGGGATGGAAAGATTACTTATCTTAATCGAAGCATTAAATATCGATTTAAATGTTGAAAAAGGAATTGATTGTTATGTAATGCGTTTAGGTGAGGTAGGCTGTGCGCCTTTAGAAATTGTAACGATGCTAAGAAGTGCTGGCTATACCAGTGAATTTGCAGCAGAGGCTAAATCATTAAAAGCTCAATTTAAATCGGTGGACCGCAAACAAGCAAGATTTGCGATTATTGTTGGAGAAAGTGAATTAGCACAAAATGAAGTTGTCGTTAAAGATACGCGCACACGTGAACAATACACAGTAAAAATAGAACAATTAATTGATCAACTAGATCACTTAAGCCAAGATGAACATCATGAACACTAGGAGGAAAAGATGAAACGAACACATAAGAATAATGAATTAAATAAAAGCCACGTAGGACAAGAGGTTACCCTTGTTGGATGGGTAAACAAAAGACGTAATTTAGGGTCTATTTGTTTTATCGATTTACGTGACCGTTATGGATTAACACAAATCACTATGGATGAATCTTTTCATGAAAGCATGAAGGATGTTCGTAATGAATTTGTATTACAGGTAACAGGGACTGTTGCACTAAGAAAAGATGCCAACCCTAAACTTTTAACAGGTGAAATTGAAGTATTGGCAAGTGAGGTTATCATTGTTAACAAATCACAAACGACACCAATGATTATTGCAGATGAGACTGATGCCCTTGAGGATGTTCGTTTAAAATATCGTTATTTAGATATCCGTCGTGAACCTATCAAAAATAATCTAATTCTACGTCATAAAGTAGCGATGATTGTGCGTAATTATTTATCCAATTTAGATTTTATTGAGGTAGAAACACCTATCTTAAGTAAGTCAACACCGGAGGGGGCACGTGATTATCTTGTACCATCTCGTATCTATAAAGGTTCATTTTACGCACTTCCTCAATCTCCACAAATTTATAAACAATTATTAATGATTGGTGGATTAGAACGTTATTTCCAATTAGGAAGATGTTTTAGAGATGAAGATTTAAGAGCTGATAGACAACCAGAATTCACTCAAATTGATATTGAAATGAGTTTTGTTGAAGAAGAAGATGTATTTGCCGTAGTTGAAGGGTTGATGAAAGATATCTTCTCTAAAATTAAAGACGTTGAGCTTGCACCATTTAAACGTCTTCCATATAAAGAATGTATGGCTAGATATGGTAGTGATAAACCAGATATTCGCTTTGATTTAGAACTAAATGATGTAACGGATATCTTTAAAAATACAGAGTTTGCTGTTTTTAAATCGATTATTGAAGCAAATGGTATCGTCAATGCAATTGTTGTGAAAGGTGCTGCTAGTAAATATTCACGTAAAGATTTAGATAAATTACAAGAGTTTGTACGTGTATATCGTGCCAAAGCTCTTTCTTATTTAAAAATGAGTGATAATGAACTGTCAGGTTCTATATTTAAAGTTTTAAGTGAACAAGAAAAGAATGGCCTTATAACAGAGTTAAAGATTGAGAATGATGATTTAGTCTTAATGGTAGCTGATCAAAGTAAGGTTGTTTATCAAGCATTAGGGGCTTTGCGTAATAAGATTGCTAAAGACTTAGAATTAATTGACCCTACAAGGGATGCATTCTTATGGGTTACTGATTTCCCTATGTTTGACTATGATGAAAAAGAAGATCGCTATGTGGCATGTCATCATCCGTTTACAGCGCCAAATAAAGAAGATGAAGATAAACTATTTGAGAACCAAGATCAATGTTATTCAAGGGCTTATGACTTAGTATTAAATGGATATGAGTTATTAAGTGGATCTATTCGTATTTATGATGAAGAATTACAAGCAAAAGTATTTAAAGCGATTGGATTAACTCCAGAACAGGCAGATGCTAAGTTTGGATTCTTCTTAGAGGCCTTTAAATACGGTGCACCACCTCACGGCGGTGTAGGGATTGGGTTAGAACGTTTAATTATGATTTTAGCAGATACAGACAATATTAAAGATGTGGTAGCCTTCCCTAAAACAGCAAGTGCATCATGTTTAATGGCTGATGCACCAAGTGAGGTTGCAGGAACTCAATTAGATGAATTAGCCTTAATTTTAAATTGTCAAGACTGAACATTTTAAAAATTAATGATATAATAAAGATGCCTTAAAGGACACATATATTTCCTACAGTATGATATCAGGGAATCAGAACCTTAGATGGAGTGAACACTTGATAAGCTCAAGGATCCTAAAGTCTAAATGAGATACCCACCTCTATGAAAGAGGGGATAATATCACCTTTAAGGCTTAAAAAAAGTTAGGTATTGTAAAAAATAGTAAAACAAGATAGAATATTAAAGTAAGGTGGTGTAATATATGGACTTTTGGTCATCAATCATGTATTTTATTGGAGGCATTATTATCGGAGGAGGACTTGGTTTCTTCTTCACTCGTAAGTACTTCGAAAAACAATTAAAAGAAAATCCGCCAATCAGTGAAAAAATGATTCGTGCAATGTTCTTGCAGATGGGACGTAAGCCGTCTGAAGCTCAAATTCGCCAAATCATGAAATCGATGGGACAATAAGCAGCAGAAATGCTGTTTTTTTGTTGCTTAAATATTTAGATAAACTGCATAAAAAATTATATTTAAAGTATTTATACAAATCTTCACATAATCTTCACCTAAAGTTAACATTACCTTCAAATTAATAAGATATACTATGTAAGTTAAAGATAATTTGTGGGGTGTAAATTGGAAAAAAAGCGAATATTTATATGTTCTACAGGTAGAACTGCAACACAATTTTTTGCAAAGTATTTGAATAAAATGATTGATTGCTCTGTATCTATACATGAGCCAGGGACACCATGGCTTAATAAAGGGAAATTGTTACTTGAACAACTACATCATTATGGCTTTTATCATTTGACATTTGGGCAAGGGTTAAATACTCACTCAATGTATAAGTTAAGCAGGGACTATGTAGCGAAAGAAATTTCAAATGAAAAAGCGTGTGAAAATATCAAAAGGATTAACAATGTCGTTGATAATCTTTATGTTCAAGAGGTTATTGTGTATTCATCAGGTCATATTTATGGGTTGTTAGGGCTGTTAGATGAAGTATATGAAGATTCAAGATTTATATTTATTATACGCGATCCAAGGGATTGGATTTCTTCTGCTTTAAATAAAACATTGTATACGCTATATGGACCATTAGAGTATTTTTATCACCATATTAGTTTGCAACCATCCTGTATAAAAGATGATCCTTATATTGAACAATGGAGTAAAATGTCAAAATTTGAAAAGTATTGTTGGTTTTACAATAAATTAAATCAAATTTGTATTAATGATATGCAAGATAGAGAAAATTTTAAAATCTATAAATATGAAGATTTGTTCATATCAAAAGATAAAGCACACAATTTTGAATCAATGTTAAACTTTGCAACTGATTTTAAATCAGGGAAGGTTGCGTGTGACTTCAAAAGTGAAATGATAGATAATAAAATAGATTCAAAGCAAAAAAAAGAAGTCTCTTGGCATGATTGGACTTCAGAACAGGTTTTAATTATGGAAAAACATTGTGGAAATATCATGAGAACATTTGGCTATGGCGAAGAAGATGTATGGAGAAAAAAGATTCAGTCTAAATCTACTCAAAGTGATTCAAAACTTACAAAAGTTCAAAATCCTATAGCAACCAGATTCAACGCTTAGAGGATTACTCAATCCTTATAAAATATATCTAAGATTACTTTTTAAATAAAAAACCACCCTTATGTGAACAGGCGGTTGCTTCTTATTTAATCCAGGTGATCTTTTTTTCTTCCCCATTAAAGATACGGATGATATTGCTACGATGACGATAGGTAACAAATATCCAAATAGCTAGAATAGAATATGCAATCATTTTATCTTGTATCGTTAGGAAACTGATGATTGCAGCCACAAGAATCATAATGATACTTGATAATGATACCCATTTAGTAATAGATAAACAAATCATAAAGATTAAGAATGGGCATAAAAATAATAGGATGAAATCATGTGCTACAAAGATTGAAATAGCTAGGATATAACCCATTGTTGTAGCGACTGCTTTTCCCCCCTTAAAGTTTGCAAAGATTGGGAAACAATGTCCGATGCAAGCAAACAATCCTGCAAGCACTGCTGCTAGTGGCAAGTCTGGAAAAAAGGATGCACATAAAGCGGTAATGATGAATGCTTTTAAACCATCAAGGATGATGACTGTTAGACCGACTTTCTTTCCTAATACACGCCCAGCATTAGAACCCCCTAAATTTTTTGAACCATGTTGGCGCACATCGGTTTTAAAGAAAACCAGTCCGATGACAAGTGCCCATGGGATTGAACCTAATAAATAAGCAATTACGCTTGTGAATATAAGTGTTAACATTTCCATAATATTCATACCTCACCCATTTATTTTAGCATAAAACCGCTTTTATGTTTCATTAAAATAAAGTATAATAACGTGGTATTAAAGGGGATTTTATGAGACAGACAAATTATAGTGCAGATAGTATTCAAATTTTAGAAGGTCTTGAAGCAGTAAGAAAAAGACCGGGTATGTATATAGGGTCCACTGATTCTAGAGGACTTCATCATTTAATATGGGAAATCGTCGATAATGCGATTGATGAGGCGTTAAACGGATTTGGTGATCAAATTAAAATCACGCTACGTGCGGATGGTGCGATTAGTGTAGAAGATAAAGGGCGTGGAATGCCAGTAGATATCCATGCGTCAGGACAATCAGCATTAGCTGTTATTTTTACTGTTTTACATGCAGGAGGAAAGTTCTCTAGTGAAGGTGGATATAAGACATCAGGAGGATTGCATGGTGTAGGCGCTAGTGTTGTCAATGCATTAAGTCGTTGGGTAGAAGTTGAAGTATCCAAGGGTGGCAAATTATACAAGATGCGTTTTGAAGATGGTGGTAAGAAGATAGGACCACTTGAAGTGATTGGTAAAAGCAGTAAGTCAGGAAGTAAGGTTACCTTTATGCCTGATGATCGCATTTTTTCAACGACTTCATTTCAATTTCATCAAATTGCTGAACGTGCGCAGGAACAAGCTTTCTTATTAAAAAATGTAGAAATGATTGTGGTTGATGAGAAAAATGAGAAAGAAGAACATTTTAAATATGAAGATGGTTTGAAAGCTTTTTTAGATTACTTACATGAAGATCGAACAACCTTACATAAGCCTATTACATTTAGTGGGGAATATTATGATATTAAAGTAGAGTGTGCATTTCAATATACCGATGATTATCAAGATAATACCTACTCTTTTGTAAACTTAGTTCATACTAATGATGGTGGGACACATGAGGCAGGGTTTAAAGCAGCATTCACAAAAGTATTTAATGAGTATGCAAAGCGATCAGGTGTTTTAAAAGAAAAAGATAAAAATTTTGAAGGTAATGATATCCGTGAGGGATTAACCTCTATTATATCTGTATCGATTCCTGAACATTTACTACAATTCGAAGGACAAACCAAGGGTAAACTAGGAACTGCTATCGCTAAAAATGCGGTTGATGCATTAATTAGTGATCGTCTTATTTTCTTCCTTGAGGAAAATAAAGATTTATCGATGTTGCTTCTTAAAAAGATGCAACGAGCTAAAGTCGCTAGGGAAGCTGCGCGTAAAGCACGTGAGGATGCTAGAAAAGGAAAGAAATCTGGCAAAATTGAAAAAATATTAAGTGGCAAATTATCCCCTGCTCAAAGTAGGGATGCAACCCGCAAAGAACTTTATTTGGTCGAAGGAGATTCAGCCGGTGGAAGTGCAAAGCAAGGAAGAGATTCGAGTTATCAAGCGATTTTACCTTTAAGAGGTAAGGTTTTAAATACAGAAAAAGCTAATTTGGCAGATGTCATCAAAAATGAGGAATTAAATACCATCATCCATGCTTTAGGGGCAGGCGTAGGGTCTGATTTTGAATATAGTGATGCAAACTATCATAAAGTAATCATTATGACCGATGCCGATACCGATGGAGCCCATATTCAAGTATTGTTATTAACTTTCTTCTATCGTTATATGCGTCCCCTTGTAGAAATGGGAATGGTTTATATTGCGATGCCTCCGCTTTTCAAAGTAAGTAAGGGTAAAGATGTTGCTTATGCCTATACAGAAGATGAGCTTGAGATATTAAAGAGAAAAATGGGTAAAGTAGAAATACAGCGTTATAAAGGATTAGGGGAAATGAATGCAACTCAGTTATGGGATACAACGATGAACCCTGAAACGCGTACGCTTATTCAAGTAAAAATAGAAGATTTAGTGGTTTCGAATCGACGTATTCAAGTTTTAATGGGAGATAAACCAGAATTAAGACGTGAGTGGATTGAAGAAAATGTAGCCTTTACATTAGAAGATACATATGAGGTTTAATTTATGGCAAAGAAAGTAGTGTTTGAAGAAGTAAAACATCCGATGGCTTTAGAAGATATTTTATCGGATCGTTTTGCCCGTTATTCAAAATATATAATCCAGGAAAGAGCCTTACCAGATGCACGTGATGGATTAAAGCCTGTACAAAGAAGAATTTTGTATGCGATGTATCATGAAGGTAATATTGCTGAGCGAGCTTATCGTAAGTCAGCTAAAACCGTAGGGATTGTTATTGGTAATTATCATCCACATGGAGATAGTTCAGTTTATGATGCGATGGTTCGTATGTCACAAAATTGGAAGATGAATCATCAATTAGTAGATATGCATGGAAACAATGGATCGATTGATGATGACCCTGCAGCTGCAATGCGTTATACAGAGGCTCGCCTTGCACCGATATCGATGAGTATGCTGAAAGACTTAGATTATAAAACAGTCTTGATGGCGCCTAACTTTGATGATACAGAAAATGAACCAACCGTATTGCCAAGCCAGTTTCCACTTCTGTTGGTGAATGGGGCAACAGGGATTGCGGCTGGTTATGCAACCAATATCGCTCCTCATAATCTTGGGGAAGTGATTAATGCAACCATTTATTGTATTGCTCATTCAGAAGCAACAACTGTTGATGTGATGCAATTTATGCATGGTCCTGATTTTCCAACAGGAGGTATTGTCCAAGGTAAACAACAAATTCAATCTGTTTTTGAAACAGGAAAAGGCCGTGTGGTTGTACGTGCTAAAACTGAATTTGTACAAACCAAGACAATCAAACAAATTCATATTAGTGAAATTCCTTATGAAGTTATCAAATCAAATCTAGTTAAAAAAATGGATGAAATTCGTATCAATAAAGATATTGATGGCATGATGGATGTTAGGGATGAATCAGATCGTAACGGATTGAAAATTGTTGTCGATATTAAAAAAGATGCTGATGAACAACTTATTTTAAATTACTTATTAAAAAATACAGATTTACAAGTTTATTACAATTATAATATGGTGGCGATTATCAATAAACGCCCTCAACTATGTGGGGTTTTAAATTTGATTCGTGCTTTTATTGCCCACCGAGAAGAAGTCGTGTTGACAAGAAGTAGATATTTAGTAGCTCAAATCGAAAATCGATTAAATATTTTAGAAGGGCTCATTAAAGCCGTGTCCATTATGGATGATGTGATTGCTTTGATTCGTAGCTCTAAAGATAAACAAGATGCTAAAACGCGGTTAATGGAAGCTTTTCTATTTAATGAAATTCAAGCAGAAGCGATTGTTACCCTACGTTTATATCGTTTAACCAATACCGATGTAGCAGCACTTAGAAGTGAATTTGCTAAATTAATTAGTGAAATGGAAGAATTAAAAGCCATTATAAGCAATAAAAATGTGCTTCACAGTGTGATTAGTAATGAGCTAAAAGAGATTGCAAAACAGTATGCAACCCCTAGAAAAACAATGATTCAAGATGAAGTAGAAGAAATTGTCATTGATAAAATAAAAATGATTGCCAATGAAAAAGTAATGATTACCCTTAGTCAAGATGGTTATTTGAAACGTGTTTCTTTGCGCTCTTATACAGCAAGTGAAAACCAAATGACAGGATTGAAAGAGGGAGATCGTTTAATTGGTACAAAAGAGGCTGAAACATTAGATACCCTTTTATTGTTTACTAACAAGGGAAATTATGGGTATCTGCCTATTTATCAAATGGATGAAGCTAAATGGAAGGATGTTGGTCAACATATCAACCATTTAATGAAAATGAAAGATGATGAAAAAATCATTGATGCCATCCTAGTTAAAAACTTTGACTCCTATGCCTTTGTGGTAAGTGTGAGTAAACAGGGGATGATTAAAAAGACCTTTATTAAAGACTATATATTACAAAGAAATTCTAAATTGTCTCAAGCAATGAAATTAAAAACAAATGATGAGGTAGTGAAAGTCTTTGTTGTCTATCCAAATCAAGATATTGTGTTAACTACCCAAGATGGCTATACAAGTCGTTACAATGAGTCTATCTTGTCTAACTTAGGCGTAAAATCTCAAGGGGTAAAAGCAATGAATTTGTCTAAGCAAGATTTTCTTGCAAGTGCAATACCATTAGCTAATAATGAGACCTATGTGGCCTTATTTGATAACGGTAAGATGAAGCGTATGAAAAATGATGAATTATCATTGACATCACGCCCTGTAAAAGGGGAACGTATGGTCAAACGCTTTAAAAGCAATAATCCATTGATTATTGAAACAATGAATGTTACAATTTATAATCACTTGACCTTCTTTGATGAAACATCCAAGATGGTACAAGCGAAAGATATTCCATTGATGAGTAAGGATGCATCCTTCTCAAGTCCTGTGGAATTGTCCCCTGGTTTTTATTATCTAAGAGAAATACAAGAACTAATGGTTGTAGATTGTCCAAAGGATTATCAAATGAGCCAAGAGGAAGAAGTTGTTGTTTCTGAAAATGTGATGGAACCACTATTATAGGAGAACAGATGAAATTATTTAGTCCAAACTTACACCATAAAACGTATAAAGAGATTGATTTTAATAGGCTTAAAGAAAGAGGAATAAATACCTTGTTTTTTGATGTCGATAATACCCTTGTGCCTCATGATTGTGCTTATCCTGACGATATTTTAAAAGATGAAATTACAAGATTAAAAACATCTGGTTTTCAAATCTTTGTCATCTCTAACAACAAAGAAGAGAGAGTTAAGGCCTTTGCTGATCAATTGGACTTAAAGTATTATGCCTTTGCTTTAAAACCGACAAAATTAACTTATCGTAAAATCATTAAAGAAAATCAATTAGACCAAAGTAAGATTGCCATTATCGGAGATCAATTATTAACCGATGTATTAGGGGGAAATCGCATGGGCTTATTTACCATTTATACCACACCATTGGTATCAAGAGATATAAACTTTACAAAAATCAATCGTCTTTTTGAAAAACAGATTATTATTTGGTTAAAAAAACATCATAAGTTAGACGAAGGAGTTATTTATGAGTAAGCAATGTATCGGGTGTGGTGTCAATTTACAATATCATGATATGAAGGCAGTAGGGTATAGCCCTAAACAAGATGCTCTTTATTGTCAGCGTTGTTTTAGATTGACCAATTATGGCGAATTTAATGTTGTTGTACACAATGAACTTAATAATGAATACGTCTTGTCGAATGCTAAAGCTCATAAAGGAACATTGTTGTGGGTTGCAGATTTGTTTGATTTAGAATCGTGCTTGTTAAATGGGTTAAACCATTATTTTAAAGATACCAATCTTGTGGTTGTAATTAGTAAAACAGATTTATTACCTATCACTTTAACAAACAAAAAAATAGAAGATTTTGTTGCTACACGTTTAAAAGAGTATCATATTCATGTGAATGGATTAATTACAAGTGGTTTTAGTGATAGTCAAGCAGATTTATGGAAACAAGTAAAAAACCAAATTGGCGATCCTAATATCATGGTTATTGGAATGGCTAATGCTGGTAAAAGTACTTTATTAAATAAGCTGTTAGACAACAAACGTTTAACGGCATCGATGTATCCAAATACGACACTTTCATTTAATCAGTTTGAAAAAGATGGCTATCAATTTATCGATACCCCAGGATTATCGCAAGATAAAAGTATGTTAAGTGCAGTAGATAAAGAAGCACTAAAATATTTAATTCCTATTAGTCGAATTAAACCAAGAGTCTATCAGATCTATGAAAACCAAAGTTTCGCAATTGGTGGGTTAGTGCGCATTGATCTTGAGACATCAAGTGATGCCTCAGTGGTATTTTATATAAGCAATGCTTTAAATATTCATCGTGGTAAAATGGAGCAGGCAGCTTCCTTATGGGAAAAGCATTATCGTCATTTATTGATACCAGCAGCAAAACAAGAAGTAGATGAATTTAAAGAAACAAGGTTTATTATGAAGGATGAACCACAGGACATTGTCCTATTCGGCCTTGGTTGGATACGTATCAGTGGGAAAGTGAAAACAGTTTCTGTTTATGCGCCAAGCAATGTGGAATGTGTAGAAAGGAAGGCAATGATATAATGTTAACAGGAAAACAAAAAAGATATTTAAGAAGTTTAGCAAACCAAACAAGAGCTTTATTTCAAGTTGGAAAAGATGGTTTATCAGATAACTTATTTAGCACAATTCATGATTCACTTGAAGCTCATGAGTTAGTAAAGATTAGTGTATTAAAGTCATGTAATGAAGAAGTTCGTGAATTAGCTTTTGATTTAGCAGCACAAACCAATAGTGAAATCGCTCAAATTATTGGTCGTACAATTGTTTTATATCGTAAAAGTAAAAACAATTTAATTCAATTACCATAATGAAGAAGCTAACGATTTTCATTGAAGATGCGTGTTTTACTAACAAGCATTTAGCGTATTGCAAACAACGTCATCAAGAGGGAATAGATCAAATTAATATTCAACTGTTAATGGATGCTTTTGTAATGGTTGAACTTTTTCACTTAGAGTGTGAAAATGAAACTTATATTACATTAGATTCCTTAAAAGGAAGTGAGGATATTAGGTTGTCCTTGGGCTTTAAATTTAAGGATTTAAGTGAAAAAGGAAGAGATTATGCTTTAAAGCATCGATTGTTTATTGAGGATATGGTCAGTAAAGAAATGAATGATAAACGGCTTCATCATACTCTTGAAGTTGCGAAACTTGCTCAAGAATTAGCGATTATTCATCATTTAGATGGGAATAAAGCATATTTAATGGGACTGTTGCACGATGTTAGCAAGCAATGGGATAAGAAGTTACAACTAGAGTTAATGAAACAATATTTTGCCCTTTTTTTAGATGAACCCAAAGCATTATACCACCAACACACTGCCTTAATTTGGATTGATGAACATCTAGGAGAACTGGATTCCTATCTATTAGATGCGATTGCCCATCACGGAAGTGGTGATTTAATAGAACCTTATGCAATGATTTTATTTATCGCCGATAAGATTGAACCTACGCGTGGGTATGATGTGAAAGAAGCTTTAGCATTGTCTAAACAAGATTTAAAACAAGGTTTTGATATGGTAAAAGAATACCAACAAACATTTTTGAAAGTTAGAGGAATTGTATGAACCAATTATTAATGGATATGTTTCAATTAGTAGATGATAGAAAAGCACAGGATATCATCGGAATTGATTTTAAAAATGAACATCCAATGTATGATTACTTTATTATTGCAACTGCAATCAATGAGCCAATGATGATTGCGATTGTTGATCGTGTTGTCAAAAAATGTAAAGAATTAGACATCCTTAATTATCATATTGAAGGAAGAGGTAGTGAATGGGTGTTAATTGAAGTTGAAGGGATTGTCATTCATTTATTTTTGCCAAATACTCGCTTATTTTATCGTCTTGAACAACTATTTGAATCTGATAGAAAGATCGATTTTTATGCAATATAATACGTTGGCTAAATATTATGACGCCTTGCTTACTGATGAAGAAGTTTTAATTCAGTGGTTAGATGCTTTTTGTAAAAAGATGCAAGGTTCCTCTATTTTAGATATGGGATGTGGAAGTGGGGAGGCAGCAATAATCTTGCATCGTAAAGGCTATCATGTAGAAGCTTTTGATTTATCTAAACAAATGATTGATTTGGCTAAAGAAAAATCTAAAGAGATTGATTTTCAAATTCAAGATATTAATGATTTTAACTATAGCTGTCATTTTGATGGCATATTATGTTTAATGGATACGATGAATTATTTTTTAACAAAAGAAAGGTTAGTGCATATTTTCAACTTAGTCTATCACCATTTAAATGAAGGTGGATTATTTATGTTTGATTATCATCAGGAACAAAGAGTTGAAGAATTTAAGGACGAATATATAGAAGAAGGATTTGTGTTAAATATACCATACCAATGGTCGATTGTGAGTGAACATGATTATTTACTTGAAAAGTTTGTCTTCTATCAAGAAGATGGAATGCAAAAAGAGGAACATCAACAACGTATCTTTAGTAAGGAAACACTCATTTCGTTACTAGAATCTGTTGGATTTAAAGTCGAAGTAGAAACAATATTAGATGAAAAATATATGATATGGGGGAGAAAATAATGTACGCAATAATAGGAGCAATGCAGGAAGAAGTAGATGCTTTAAAAAGCTTAATGAGCGAAATTGAAGAAATAAAAATTAGACATGTCCACTTTACTAAAGGAATACTTTCAAACAAGGAAGTAGTTTTAATGCTTTCAGGTGTTGCGAAAGTAAATGCTGCAATTAGTACAACGTTATTATTTGAAAACTTTGATATTGAAGGTGTTATTAATATTGGTACAGCAGGAGGGTTAAGAGCTGAAGAAAATGAATTGGATGTAGTTGTATCTACTAAGGTTGCCCATCATGACCTCATTGTTCCATCATGGCCATTAGGTTTTGATCAGGATAAAACCGCTTATCAAGCAGAACAAAGATATATTGATTTGTTAAAGGATATTATTGAAGAGAGTAAAGATCGTGTATGGATTGGTCCAATTGCATCAGGGGATATCTTCGTATGTGAAGATGCCCAAGTTCAACAAATTCTTAAAAACTTCCCAGAAGCATATTGTGCAGAAATGGAAGCTGCTGCAGTTGCGCAAGTGTGTGCAATCTATGGAAAGCCATTTGTCGTTATTCGATCACTTTCAGATATTGCAGTTAAACAAGGAAATCGATATTCTTTTGAAGAATACCTTAAACAAGCAAGTGTGAGAAGTGCAACATGGTGTAAATTGTTTTTAGAAAGAGTGTAGTATAAAAACTATACTTTTTTAATAAAAAAATAGCGATTTCTCGCTATTCAATTTCTTTAGCTATTGGCTCACCTTCATCTTCAACTGTAGGTGCAATTAATCCTACAGAAATAAACCATTGCCTCAACATATATTCATTAAAAGGTTTTTCTGAATTCCATTCTAAGACACTTAATACCTCAAAACTACCGTCTTCATTGTAATTGGCTTGTACAAAACTTGGATAATTTTCAAAACCCCAATTATTTTTCATATCAATGGGAAGTATTGTATCGTCCAACACGCTTATATCAATAGAGTTAAGTGTCGTTTGATTAGTTTCTATTTCGGCAAATAATGATTTAAGTAAATTGTTTTGTAAGAAAACAGAATCATTACTATTAGCTTCATAAAAGAAATATACATTAGTTCCTATTTCACTTACATTACTTATTTGCTCATTCACTAATGTTTCAGGCTTTGTTGTTGTAGTTGGGCTTACTTCAGCGCTAATATCTGCAACACTATCGTCCCCGGACAATACATCGGTTCCAACAGACATACTTGCAGCTTCTTGCCTTTGCGTAACTTCATACACAAAAAGACAAGCACTAAAGATGGTGGTAACTGAAAGAAAGCTTAAAATTAATTTTTTCATTTTATCACTCCCATTTAATTTTATCATTTAATAAAATAATAATCAAATTCTATCGAATTAGTGTATAATTTTGATAGGTGAAAAAAATGAATAAGAAGTGGAAAGATTTAAGTATTATTTTAGTGCTTATTACCATTATATTTTTAATTATCATTCTAAATATGATGGGATTAGTGAGTGGTATAAAAAGTAAAGAAGACTATGATGCATCAAAGATAGAAAATAGTATTGAAGAGGCATATGG
>JAWXUG010000016.1:0-16545 GCA_044432885.1 Erysipelotrichaceae bacterium
CTTTAGGTTCTACTTCGTTTATGCAAATACTTTTAAGTAAAGATGATATGAATGCTGTAAGATTTCACGAAGAAACTTATACAGATTTACAAGGAAATCAGTGTGTGCGTATAAGTATGTCGCACCCTTTGCTAAATCCGGGTTTTATCGAATGGAATGACATAAAAAAAGCACTGGACAGGGGAGAAATAACCCTTGAACAGTACCATGAATGGCGTATGAATTGGCCTAATAAGCCAGAGTGGATAAATAACAAATAAAACAATGGATAATTAAGGCTGATTGGAGGGATATAAATGATAGGTGAACGATTTTTTAAGTCACTATTAACCCTTAGTTCCACTACTATGTTAGCAACTATTTACTTTATCAAACAAAACTATGTCTTTTGCGTATTATCTGATAAACCACAAATAATTTCATATATAATTGTACTTATATTACCATTTATTTTAACAATTATATCACTACTGCTAGGTAAATTTTTGCAGAGCGAAACTATAAGCACTGTAAAATCGGTTGAAGAATCCTCTAACAACTTTTTACCTAGTTATTTAGGATACTTTTTTGTTGGACTAAGTATAAATACTGATGAAACTTTCTGGTATGTGTTTGTAATAGTATTTATTTTCACTTACTTTTCACAATCGATTTATTTTAATCCAATACTTTTAATATTAAGATATTCTTTTTATTATGCAACCACATCTAAAGATAAAAAAATACTTATAATTTCAAAAAGCTTACTATCTACACCAGATGACTTAAATAAGGTAAAGCTGAAACGAATTAATAATTTTACTTTTATAAAAACAACAGAGGAGGACTAAAGCATGGATTTTGTTATTGCTAAATTTAATAAACGAGAAGGAGCTAGAGATCAAAAGCACAAATTAATTTTAACAGATACAACATTATATGAAATGCCAAATAATTTAGATGTTGCAACTACATATAATGCAGAAACCTTGATAGAACATACCGAGTGGTATAAAATTGAAAATTTTTCTAGTACACCATATTTTTTAAATTTTTTAAGCTCAACTGACGATAGTGTGTCCTTCACAAATTTACCAATTGCAGATGCAGGCTGTATTAGTTATATTTGTTCTTGCCAAAATGAGTGTACAGAATTTTATATTCAAAAGGTTAGCAAATCGCATCTCGCTGCACGAAGTGCAATACAAATCGGCACTTCCTTTGAATATAAACAAAGTAGTCGAAGTATTTCTATTAATAATATCGCTAACGCAATATATCTAAAAACGCCTAATGTCTTATACTTTAAAAAATTAGAAACAATAAGCACTATCTTTAATGGAATAGATGAATTATATCGTGAAGCAACTCAAGAAGAAGTAGAGACATTTTTAAATAATGATTTCATTGAACTACAGGGTGATTATTCTGCTCAAAGTGTAAAAAAAGCAAATAGACGAAGGGTTGCATTAGCTGTTGCAGCTTTATCAAGTTTTGATACTTATCAAAGAAATGCGGTTTTTGATAATATCAAAGAATATTGCGATGGCTTGATTACTGAAAATAACACTTTCACTATAACATCGGAATCCGATTTAGAATTACTGTCTTACGGAATATTGCAGAGATTTTACACAACTGCTGATGGCAGAGAAAGAAGAATTGCAAACTCAGTTAAAAGCTTTTAATATCAATTTAATATCACCAACAAAAAAATAACCTCGCAAGTCCTTATATTTCAAGGATTTGCGAGGGTTTTACATTTTATTCGAATTCAATCGTTCCTGGAGGCTTTGAAGTAATGTCTAATAAGACTCTATTCACATGTTTTACCTCATTTACGATTCTTGTTGAAATGACACCTAACACTTCATTTGGGATTTGTGCCCAGTCTGCAGTCATACCATCAATTGAAGTTACTGCACGAATGGCTACGGCATAATCATAGGTTCTTTGATCTCCCATGACACCAACTGATCGCATGTTGGTACATGCTGTAAAGTATTGCCATATTTCTCTATCAAGACCCGCTTTAGCGATTTCTTCTCGTAAGATTAAATCCGAATCACGTACGATCTCTAATTTTTCTTCAGTAATTTCGCCAAGAATACGAATACCTAGACCTGGTCCTGGGAATGGTTGTCTCCATACCATCGTTTCTGGTAATCCTAACTCAATACCTAATGCGCGTACTTCGTCTTTAAATAAAGTGTTTAGTGGTTCAATTAATTCAAATTGCATATCTTCAGGCAACCCACCTACATTGTGGTGTGATTTAATAGTTTGCGCAGTTGCGGTTCCACTTTCAATTACATCTGTATAAAGGGTTCCTTGCGCTAACCATTTGATATCTTCTCCAACAACCAATTTCTTTACTTCTTCATCGAAAGTGTAAACAAATTCATTACCGATAATTTTTCTTTTTTCTTCAGGATCACTTACCCCTGCTAATTTATCTAAGAAGCGTTTTTTTGCATCAATTTTCACGACGTTAATTTTCATGTTTTCGGCAAACATTTCCATCACGCCTTCGGCTTCATTTTTTCTTAATAATCCATGATCTATAAACATACAGTATAGTTGATCACCAATTGCTTTATGAAGAAGTGCTGCAACAACGGATGAATCTACGCCTCCTGATAAAGCTAACAATACTTTATCGTCTTTTACTTGTTCACGAATTTTTTCAACTTCCATCTCTACAAAACTATGCATTGACCAATCATTTTTTGCTTCACAGATTTCAAACACAAAGTTTTTTAATAATTCATTCCCATATTCGCTATGCCTTACTTCTGGATGAAACTGTACAGTGTACATTTTCTTTTCCGCATTTGAACTTGCTGCAAAATGACAAGTATCGCTTGATGCGACACAATCAAATCCTTCTGCTAATTTACTTACTTTATCTCCATGACTCATCCATACTACTTGTTTTTGTGGTAATCCTTTAAATAATAAAGAATCATTATTAATTGTAATTTCTGTTCTTCCATATTCTTTAGTTGCACAAGCTTCAACTTCCCCACCATTCATATAGTGAGTCATTTGCATCCCATAACAAATTCCTAAAATTGGAATTCCGCTTGTGAAAATAGCAGGGTCACACTTCATTCCATTTTCATCATAAACACTATTAGGACCTCCACTAAAAATAATTCCTTTGACATCTTTCATCGCTTGAATATCTTCTAATGTTAATGTATTTGGATGTAATTCACTATATACACCAAATTCACGAATTCTTCTTGCGATTAATTGATTATATTGACTTCCAAAGTCTAATACGACGATTTTATCTGCCATTTTTTCTCCTTTTTTAAAATTACTTCTATTCTATCTAATTTAGGATTAATTTCCTAGTCTAATGTTAAAAAACTTGTCTATTATGACAAGTTTTTGTGATTATTCGATATCAAATAAATTATAGACATCACTTACTGGACTATGCGTGTTAATTGCACTAATAATGTTTGATAACATCCATCCTACTGATAGGACTTCTAATTTATCTGTTGATGCTTTCTTGTCTTCTGAAAGTTCAATCGTATTGGTAACAACCATTTTCTTAATTGGGGAATTATTGATTCGATCAATGGCTTCTCCTGAGAATAAACCATGGGAAATGGCTGCATATATTTCTTTAGCACCGTATTTTTCTAAAATTTTACATCCTGCTACAAGGGATCCTGCAGTATCACAAATATCATCAATGACGATACATACTTTTCCTTCAATATCCCCGATTACATTCATTGCTTCCGCAACATTTGGTTTAGGTCTTCTTTTATCAATAATAGCTATTGGTACATGTAAGATATCTGCTAATTTTCTTGCACGTGTTGTTCCACCATGATCAGGGGATACTACTACAACATTATTGAAATCAAAGTTACAACTTTTAAAATAATGACCTAGCATAGGTGTAACTGTTAAATCATCTATTGGGATATTAAAGAACCCTTGAATTTGAGAAGCATGTAAATCAATCGTTACAACACGCCCTGCTCCAGCTACTTGTAATAAATCTGCAACAAGTTTAGCGGTAATTGGTTGTCTAGCACGTGCTTTGCGATCTTGTCTAGCATAACCAAAATAAGGTGTTACTACTGTGATTTCTCCAGCACTTGCTCTTTTACATGCATCAATGCAGATTAACACTTCCATTAAGTTTTCACTTACTGGACCACAGGTTGATTGAATAATATAAACCTTTTTTCCTCTAACTGTTTCTTCTGGTTCGATTAAAATTTCGCCGTCTGCAAAATGTTTTACAGATATCTTCCCTGGTTCCAATTTTAGATGTTCACAAATCTCGTGTGCTAAGTTTACACTTGACGATAGTGCAAATACGATTGTCTCTGTCATACGTCTCCCTTTACTTTTTTTCTTTGTATTTTTGGCCATACCCTTGTTTGTTTTCTTGTCTTAGACGAGCAATGGCCATCGCTCCTTCTTCAACATCTTGATTACAAGTACTTCCAGCTGCTACAACTGCATTTTTACCTACATGAACTGGAGCAATCAAGTTTGCATTACTTCCAATAAATGCGCCATCTTCTACTGTTGTGCGATATTTGTGCTTTCCATCATAGTTAACCGTAACAACCCCGCATCCAATATTTACTTTCGAGCCAATATCACTATCTCCAAGATACGTTAAGTGTGCACATCTTGAATCAAAACCAAAGTGAGTATTTTTAAACTCAACAAAGTTTCCAATTCTTACTTTGCTTTCTACAATCGTATTCATGCGTAGATGTGAACATGGACCTACCGTTACTTCATCCTTGATTTCACTATCACAAATTTTGCTGCTATCTACTGTACAATTCTTTCCTATTATAGCATTTTCTAGATAACTATTGGATAAAATCTTGCTTCCTGTGTCGATTTTTGTACGACCTTTTAAGATTACGTTTGGATATAGAATAGTATTTCTACCAATTTCTACATCAAATCCAATATAAGTGTTTTCAGGGTGTATCATACATACCCCATTTTCCATATGTAAATCATTGATTCTAGCTTGCATCGTGCGATTTGCTTGTGCTAGTTCTTTTTGATTATTGATCCCTTGTACTTCTTCCTTATTGGTTGTTACTGCTGCCGCAACACTCATTCCTTGACTAATTAAAAGTTCAACCATATCTGTAATATAATACTCATTTTGTTTGTTGTCATTTTTTATTTTAACGATGTTTTCAAATAATGTTTTATTGTCAAAACAATAAATCCCTGTATTAATTTCATTAACTAATTTTTCTTCTTCATTTGCATCTTTTGCTTCAACAATCTTTTTAACGAGTCCCTCTTCATTACGTATAACTCTTCCATACATTGAAGGATCTTCTAGTTTAATGGTTAACACTACCATTTTATGTTTTTCACATTCTTGGTACATCATTTCGAATGTTTCTTTAGTAATTAAAGGACAGTCTCCATTGACAACCAATGTATAGCCATCATGATTCTTAAATTGGTCAACTTGCATAACTGCATGGGCTGTTCCCAATTGTGGCATTTGTGTTGCAATCATTGACTTCTCTTGAATATATGGCTCAATCACTTCCTTACCATATCCTAATATCGTAACTACTTCATCTACATTTGCTGCATGTAATTCATCAATGACACATTCAATCATTGGTTTACCACAAAGTTCGTGCATTCCTTTTGGTAAGTCAGAATTCATTCTTGTTCCTTTTCCAGCTGCCATAATTATTGCTTGTCTTTTCATGTGTTCTTCTTCTCCTTTAATATTCTTGTCATTCTTACAAAATGTCCTTTTTTTCTTAACACATCATTTGCTTTTTGCATTGTCGCTTTACTTCTAGTAACTGCAAATACCGTGGAACCGCTGCCTGACATTAGACAGCCATCCATACCAAATTTTATTAAATCATCTTTAATTTTTTTTATTTCTGGCACTAAGCGAATGGATGGTTCCTCTAAGGTGTTGACTAGTCCTTGTATAAAGTTTTGATAATTATTTTGTATCAAGTCATCTTTCATCTGCTTAACATTTGGATGAAGGGCTTTATTGAAATCTAAACCTTCGAATGCTAATTTTGTGGACACCCCTTTTCGTGGTTTCACGAGTAACAAATAAAAATCTGTATTAATGGTAAAAGGTTCAATAATTTCTCCTTCACCCTTTACTACAGCTGCTTCATGAATAATAAAGAACGGTACATCTGATCCTACCTTTTTTCCTATTGCCATCATTTCTTCTTGGCTCATATTTAGCTTTAACAAATTGTTGACAGCTACGATCACACTTGCTGCATCCGTTGACCCCCCTGCAAGGCCTGCTTGTGTAGGGATATGTTTTGTCAGATAGATACAGAAATTCTCTTTAAATTGATAAGCTTCTCTTAATAATTCTATCGCTTTAACCATCGTGTTTCTACTATCTACAGGTAGAAAGCCAGCACTTGATTCTAATTTCATTTCTTTACTTACCTCAATATCAATGACATCATAAAAATCAATTGGCACCATAATCATTTCTAAATCATGATAGCCATTCTCTTTTCTTCTTATTACATCAAGACATAAGTTTACTTTCGCATACGCTTTAACTTTCATAACTCACCTCAAATAAGTGGATAAAGTCATCTAAACTTAATTCTTGAGCGCGAACACTTTCCTTAAACCCTGCCTTAAGAATCACTTGTCTCGCTTTTTCTTCTTCTTGATAATAAGCACGTAAATTATTATATAATGTTTTTCTTCTTTGTTTAAATGCACCTTTTACCATTTCAAAAAAGTCTTCCTGATGACTTACTGTTCTACTATTTTCTTTTTGTGTAAAACGCACAACGCTACTATCTACATTTGGCTTTGGATTAAAAATCGTTTTTGGTATTTTCAAAACCACTTTTACATTATATAAATATTGAACAATTATGCTTAGCGCATTATAGTCTTTGCTATTTACTTTAGCGCTGAATCGATCTGCTACTTCTTTTTGCATCATTACAGTTATCGCTTCTACTTGATGTTTACTTTCAAATATTTTAAATAAAATAGGTGTCGTAATATAATATGGGAGGTTTGCGGCAAAATAAATTTTTGAATATTCTTTTTTTACTTCTTCTAAAAACGCATCCAGATCTATATTTAAAAAATCTTCGAAGATTATTTGTACATTATCGTAATCACTCAGTGTGTCTGCTAACACTTCTTGTAAACGCATATCTACCTCAAAGGCAATTACTTTGGAAGCTTTTTCTGCTAACTGTTGTGTTAAAGCCCCAATTCCAGGTCCTATTTCTATTGCACAACTTTGTTCATCTTGAATCGCTTCTTTCGCAATGTTCACAACAATCATTGGCTCAATAATAAAGTTTTGTCCATATTGTTTTTTAGGAAATAGATCATATTTTTTTAATATTTCATTCGTTCTTGCGATACTCGCAATCGGTTTTGTCATTTGTGTTTTCCTTTTCATTTATTTTCATTCCTATTTTAGCACAAATTAGCACTGATAAAAATAACCCATGGCTTTCAATCATTGGATAATTAAAAAAATCTAGTCTTTTTTACTAGATTTATTCTTTATTTAATAAACTTTGAATTTCGTCTTTTTGAATCCCTAACATATTCAATCGCTTAAACATTGTCTTTGCATTGCATTTTCCCAGGAAATATTTCTTTCCCACGACTTCTCTTAACACTTGACTGTTTGACTGCCCACTTAAGCCTAAACTTTGAAATTCACTTAACGTAATACTTTGAATAGCCTCTTTTTGATAGGTTAATAAATGACTTAGGGCTTCTTCTAATATTTCTTTATTAGCGTGTTCAATCCCTACCTTTTTTGTCGTTCTTGCATCCTTTTTAAAAACAAAGGCATTTTTACAACCATCTACATGTTGATTAATGATTGATCTTATTTTCTCTCCTGGAGAATCTGGGTCTGTAAATATGATAATTCCTCGCTCTTGTTGGACTTTTTTTATGAATTCAAGGGTCGTTTTGCTTAAATGTGTCCCATGGGTTTCAATGGTTTCTACATCAAAGAATGATTGAAGTTTTTTAGTGTCGTTACTTCCTTCTACCACAATTACTTCTTGTATCTTCATTAGTTTACCAAGCACATCTTTTCGCCTAAGGAATTTGTTGTCCATGTTCCAAATTCTACAATTTCAACGCGTACTCCACTTCTTTTTGAGTTTGTCATTCCAGAATTGGTTTCATCTCCTGTATATAGATCAATATCATTCCCTGTAATCGCACCACCGCGATCTAATACAATGGCTAAGAATGGTTCCCCATAACTTAGTCCATGACCGCTAAAACCATGACTGCTAATTTCTACAACTGTACATAATGGAATGGATTGGTCGGTTGCAATAATGTAATAGCCATCATATGTAATCCCCGTCTGCCAAGTACCATCAGATTGTCTAACTGATGATGTGGTCAATTTTATTCCAGCAGAAGTTCCACCGATTCCATTTTCATCCATATAACATCCAACACAGTTTACCCCATAGCAGGTCGTAAAGTCTGAATAAAAATAAGCACCAACCTCAACAGGTGATCCATAAGAATATAGAATAGGTTCAACTTCCTTCACTTCTAATGAATTAGGAACATAGGTAACCGATAATACGGAATCATCATCCGATAGCACACTGCGATACGTTCGATATTCTTTTCCCTGTGAACCATCATCTACTTTGTGAATCAACCAACTGTACCCATCTGGATAAACCCCTGGATCTATCAACTCAAATTCTGGTTCTTCTGTTATCATCTCTTCTGTTTCATAATCAAAATGATATGCATATCGTGCGACTTGTTCATCTGATGCATATACTTGATATTGGATAGGGACATATTTGTTCTCATCTATGATTAAAAACACCAAAATCCCTGTTGCCATAAAATTGATAGCAACAAATGCTATAATCATTTTTATTTTCTTTTTCATATTTTTTATTTTAACACACTATTTCTTATGAAACAAATTCATGTAATTTTGCTCAAATTGATCTAAAACTTTTTTTAATGGAACTTCTTTTAAATCTGCTATCTTCTGATAGCAATATTGAACATAACTTGGTTCATTGGTTTTACCCCTAAATGGCTCGGGAGTAAGAAATGGACAGTCCGTTTCAGTCAATAGATGTTCTAAAGCTATTTCTGTTGCAACCCTTTTAGGTTCTTTGGCATTTTTAAAAGTAACGGGTCCTGCAAGTGAAATAAGATATCCCATTTTTACAAGTTCATCAGCGATTTCCTTGCTAGAACTATAACAATGCATAATTCCACAACGCTTAGCAGGATGCGCTTTCAACATTTTTAAAGTATCTTCAATCGCATCACGTGAGTGAATAAGAATGGGTTTATCTACTTCATTGGCAATCTGTATTTGTTGTTTAAAAAAGCTTAACTGATCTTCCTTATTTTCTTTATCCCAATAATAATCTAAACCTATTTCCCCCACCGCAACAACATATGGATCTTTGGCAATCTCCTTAATTTGTGTAAGTATCTCTATGTTGGTATGCTTCACATCACTGGGATGAATGCCTATTGCTACATCATATCTTTTATCTTTTCTTGCTAATTCTAAAGCTTGTTGCGCTTGTTTTATCGTCAAACATACAATCATTACTTTTTTAAATCCTACTTCATCAATATGTTTCATCGCATTTTCTGTATCAAATTCCTCGTATATAATATGAGCATGTGAGTCAATATAATTCATCTTTTTTCTCCTTGTAACCTATAGTATAATATAACTTGAAAAGAGGCCTTTATGCAAACAATCTTACATCAAATTTTTCAAGATCAACCGATAAAATTTATTTTAAGCAATCCAGTTTCAAAAAACGGACAATATAAAAAGGTAGTCATTAGTCAAATGAGTATTAAAGGAGAACTTTGTTTCCAAGTTGAATCATTTACTACTACCCAAGCCTTTCATCAAAATTTATCACCTGATGAAGTTATGAGCAAGGTACAAGCCCTTTTAGAAAATGATTTTAAGCAGGCAGATATTTTTACGGTTGATAAGGTGCATCATCTTAAAATAAGTAAAAAAGGTAAAGTTTTTCATTCTACTACAAAGGCAAGCCACGAAGTTAAGGTTGTTCAACATAATCGAAAAAAATGTTATCACTTGCCAGAAAATACTTTTATTGAACCTCTTTATGATTTAGGAGTCATCAGCAAGGATGGCAAAGTAAATCCTTCGATGTATGACAAATATAAACAAATAAATCGTTTTATAGAGATGGTTGATAATTGTTTAAGTGATGAATTATCTTCCCTAAATATTATAGACTTTGGATGTGGAAAATCCTATTTAACCTTCATTCTTTATTACTACCTTACAACTGTTCGTAAAATGAATGTAACCATTATTGGTTTAGACTTAAAAAAAGAAGTGATTGCTAAGTGCAATGATATCGCTAAACGTTATCATTATGATCAATTAAGATTTGAAGTCGGGGACATTAACGGCTACAACGCTCCCTTTGATGTAGATATGGTTGTTAGCTTACATGCATGTGATACGGCCACTGATCATGCGATTTATAATGCAATTAAATGGAATGCCAAAATCATTTTGTCCGTTCCATGTTGTCAACACGAGTTAAATTGCCAAATACAAACTGATGAACATTCTTTAATTACCAAGTACGGCCTCATTAAAGAGCGTACCTCTGCATTGCTTACGGATGCCATTCGTGCAAATCTTGTCGAAGCAATGGGTTATAAGGTTCAATTATTAGAGTTTATTGATTTATCTCATTCTCCTAAAAATATTTTAATTCGAGCAATTAAATCTAATATTTCCACTGTCAAAAAAGAAAAAGCCCTTCATGAAGTTGAAACGCTCATGAAAGACTATCATCTTAACCCTTGTCTTTATCGTTTGTTATTTTCCCAAACAAAAGTTTCTAAATAGGGTATCTATTAAGTCTGTTTTGTTACGTTGACCTAAAATATCCTTTAATGAATAATAAGCTTCTTGTAAGTTAATCGTTACTAAATCTAATTCAAAGCCATTTTCCATTGAGTCAATGGCTATTTTCATTTCATCTCTTGCTTGGATAAGACAACTAATTTGTCTTTCATTATTTAATGAAGGTGCATCTAAAACTTGATAGTCTTCTTGGTATAATTCGTTGATAGCATCTACTAAAGCTTCTATATCTTCATTTAAAGCACTAATCGTAATTTCATTATCTTTTTTATTTAAGTCGTGCTTGTTGTATACAACTAAACGTTGTTTATCTTTGGTCATTTCTAAAAGCTCTTCATCTTGTGTATCGAGCTGATTAGATCCATCAAGCAACACGATACAAAGCTCTGCTTCTTCAATCGCTTGAATACTGCGATCTATTCCTATTTTTTCAACCACGTCTTCGGTTTCACGAATACCTGCAGTATCAATTAAATGTAAGGTAACATGATCTAAATTAATATATCCTTCTACTAAATCACGTGTTGTCCCTGCAATATCTGTAACAATTGCTTTATCTTCTTGTAATAATGCATTTAATAAACTACTTTTTCCAACATTTGGTTTGCCCACAATGGCCGTTTTAACCCCTTGCTTCATTCGTCTTGTACTGTTTGCACGTTTTAAGATGACATCAATTTCTTTTAACCATTGATTTGCCTTGGGTAATATGACTTCACTGGTCATGACTTCCACATCATCATATTCTGGGTAATCAATATTAACTTCGATTTGAGCAATAATATTTAGTAAGTCAATTAATAATGGGTCAATTAATTTACGAATACTGCCGTTAATCCCTTTCATCGCCAACTTAATATTTGTTTCATTTTTAGCACCAATCATATCATGAATAGATTCCGCTTGACTTAAATCAATGCGCCCATTTAAATAGGCACGTTGTGTAAATTCTCCATTAAGAGCAAGCCTTGCACCATTCGCTAAACATAAAGAAAGAATTTTGCGCGTGATATATACCCCACCATGGCAATTAATTTCAACTACATCTTCTGCGGTAAACGTTTTAGGCGCTCTAAAAATACTGACTAAAACTTCATCTATTTCTTCTTCTTGATCTAAAATTTTGCCATAGTGAACAGTATGGGATTTAGCTTTCATTAAATCACGGGAAAAAATACGATTCACTACTTCTATCGCTTCTTCCCCACTTACTTTTATAATTGAGATTGCACTTTCACTAAGTGCGGTTGCTACTGCAACAATTGTATCATTTAACATTTTATCACCAGTGCTATTTTATCATGATTTTTTCTTTTTCGCCTTTATTTTCTTTGGATAAATAATAATTATCCCTTCTAAGACAAAAAAACTGCATCATCACTTTTAGTAACGATACAGTTTTGTTTCATATTACCCTTTTAATCCACCACGGGCTACACCATTTACGATGTACTTACGTGCAAAGATAAATAAGATGATCATTGGTAATACAACAATCGTTGCGGCAGCCATTAAGCGTTCATAAATGACTCCACCCTCAGTAATAAATGCATATAATCCTAATGGTAAAGTACGATTAGTGGTTGTATTTGTAACTAATAATGGCCACAAGAATGAATTCCAACATGCAATTGCATTCAATAAGACAATGGTGACAATCGATGGTTTTGCAATTGGAACCATGATTTTCCACAAATATTGCCAATTGCTCGCACCATCTATTCTTGCTGAATAGTATAAACTGTCTGGAATCGATAAGAAGAAATTTCTAAGAATATAGGTATAAAATATGCTAGATGTGAATGGTATGATTAATGCTGGCAAACTATCAATTAAACTTAATTTTACAATCGTTGTATAATTGGTAATAATTAACATTTCAAACGGAATCATCATCATCGCAATACATAATGCAAAGAAGATATCCCTTCCTGGAAACTTTAAACGTGAAAATGCAAAAGCTGCAAGAATGGTTGTAAATACCGTACAACAGACGCACGATATTGTAATAATCAATGAATTTATAAAATATTGACCAAATGGTGCCATCTCGAATGCTTTGATAAAGTTATCGAAATTAAATTGATTAGGCAGCCATGTTGGTGGAGCAGAAGCAACCTCACCTGCTGTTTTAAAAGCAGTAATAAACATCCAATAGAATGGAAATACCATTATAATTGCACCAAACGTTAGAAGTAGGTATTGGGTTAATTTAACTAAATTTATTTTTTTCATCTTAGCCTCCTAATAATGCTTCCACTTGCGTTGTATCCACAGTTGTAACATTGTAAATACAAATACAATTAAGAATAGGATTACAGCAGCAGCGGATGCTTTCCCAAGCTGCCAATCCAATTGAAAGGCATCATAGATATAATACACAACTGTATACAGGGAATATGCTGGGCCTGGTTTCCCACTAAATAATGGAAATAATTCATTAAATACCTTGGAAGTTGAAATTGTATTTACAATTAAAATCAATCCTGTCGTTGGTGCTAGTAACGGAACTGTAATTTTAAAGAAAATTCTACTACTACTCGCTCCATCTACTTTAGCAGCAGTATAGTATTGTTCATTAATATTTTGTAATCCTGATAAAAACAAAATAATTGTAAAAGGCATGATACTCCATATACCGTAAATAATTAATGCCGGCAAAGCAAAATTCACATCATTTAACCAATTTATTGAACTAATTCCAAAGATACTTAGAAAATAGTTAATAACACCATAATCATAATTATACATCCACTTCCATGCTAAGCCAATTGCTGTAACTGAAGTAACCATTGGTAAGAAAAATGCAGTTTGAAATAAGGCTGAAAATCTTAATTTCTTGTTTAATAAATTTGCAACAAATAAAGATAAACAGGTTGAAATTGGTACAACAAATAAAACATATAGCGATGTGTTTTTTAATGCATTCATAAAATCAGCATCAGAAAACACTTTCACAAAGTTATCCAATCCAAATCCGGTATAAGTAGATTTCATCATATTATAGTTTTCTTGAAATGAAATCACAAATACATTAATTACAGGATAAAGTGTAAAGACACAAACCCCTATTAAGAACGGTGTTAAATAAAGAAATGGTTCAATACTAAATTTTTCATTAGCCTGTTTTTTTTCTTTCTTTTTTAACAAACTCATGCTAAACGTTCTCCTGTTTCAGCATCAAATATAAATACTCCTTTTTGTTTCAAACTACATGATATACGATCACCAATTTTAACATTTGATTCTGTAGAAATATATCCATGTAAATCTTTCCCTGCAATTTCAAAATTTCCTAATTCTTCCTTACCCATTGAGTATTTTTGTGTAACTGTAGCTGTAAATAATGCTTGTTCTTGTTCACACAAGATAATTGATTCAGCTCGAATCCCTACTACTACATTTTTGCCTTCTTCAATATTTACATCATAAGGCATAATCATTGTTTCCTCTGTTTGGTCTAATTGAATACCATTCCCCTTGATAACGCCGTACACTTTATTAATTGGAGGTGTTCCTAAAAAGTCCGCAACAAATTCGTTTGCTGGATTATCATATAAAACTTGAGGTTTATCATATTGTTGTAAAACACCACCTTTTAAAAGCATAATGCTATCTGAAATACTCATTGCCTCTTCTTGGTCGTGTGTAACGAATATAGTTGTAATTTTTGTATCTTGTTGAATACGTCTTATTTCTTCACGCATTTCTATACGAAGTCTAGCATCAAGATTACTCAATGGTTCATCTAGTAGTAATATTCTAGGTTCTTTCGCAAGTGCTCTAGCTATCGCTACACGTTGCTGTTGTCCTCCTGATAATTGTCCAGGTTTTCGATCTAGTAAATTTTCTATATGAACTAATTTAGCAAGTTGCGTTGCTTTTTCTATACGTTGAGCCTTTGGCACTTTTTTGATTTCTAATGGAAAACATATATTATCTAAAACAGACATGTGAGGATATAAGGCATAATTTTGAAAAACTAGTCCTACTCCTCTTTTTTCTGCAGATAAATTAGTTACTTCTTCATCAGAGAAGTGTATCGTTCCATCTGTTACTGGAACAATTCCACTTAACATATTTAACATTGTGCTTTTCCCACACCCTGATGGTCCTAATAAAGCAATCAATTCACCATCGTTAAATGTTGCAGTTAACTCGTTCACAGCTGTAACATCTGCGTATTTTTTTGTAAGTTGGTTTACTTTAATGTACATGAATTTTCCCCTTAAATTAAAATTTCTTCTAGCACTCTGCCATCAACATCTTCCATTTCAAATCCTAGCATTCTTGCCATTGTAGGTGCTTCATCTACCATTTGAGCAACTTCCACAACTACACCTTTTTTTATGCTTGGACCAAATGCGATAAAGGTTGTTTGTTCTTCTTTATGTGGTAAGTGTCCATGAGATGCTTTTGAAAATTTATAATCCCCTACTATTGTTGGCACGTGTAAATCGTTTCCTTTTAGTGTATTTCCAAAAGAAATATTATCTTTACCTTCTATCACAAAATCAAATGGACCTGATAATTTATATTGTTCTTTAGCTTCTTCTTTTGTAAATACATAGCCTATCATTGATTCTGGATCTTCTTTTAGTTCCATCAACATTTGATGAATTTCTTCTCTTAATGCTACATCACTTGGATCTTTCAATTCAATCCACGCGCATAAACCTGCTGAATGGCAATATACACGATAATCAATCAATTCACCTTCTTCAGTAGTTTGAATATATCCTTTTTGTTTTAAATAGATATTAAAATTAAATACATGGTCCACATCACTTTGTCCATGATCTCCTAATACTACAAAGTTTGTATTCTCAAAATCTCCATAACGTCTTACACTTTCAAGAAGAATTCCAAACTCTTCATCATGGCGACGAAGTTGTTCTAATGTATGTTCATTATGTAAACCATATCCATGTCTAACTGAATCTAAATCACACATTTTTACAAGCATTACATCTGGTTGATTGTAATCTCTAATAATATCTGGTGCTAAAGCCATTGTATATAAATCTAAGCTTCTATTTGTACCCTTCATATGAATTCCATGTTTCCAATAATAACGATCAATTAATTCTTTAGAAGAAGTATCTGTTAAAAACTGTAATGGATCATTTCCTGTATAGCCAATAGGAATAATCATTGGCATATTTAAATCAATGTTTGCTCCTCCACTCACAGGCCAACTTAATGAACATGTATATAAATCATTTTCTTTTGCATAATCCATTAATGTTTTACATTTAATGTCGCTTCTCATACTGTACCAAGGCACACTGTATTGGCCTGCTTTTACTTTTTCATTGTGTGGGATTCCATGTTTATCTACATAGTTCCCTGTTAATATCGAAACATGACATGGATAAGTTAATGAAGGATATACTGTTTCAAGTCTTTTTACATAAGAGCCATCTTCAAATAATATTTTGAAGTTAGGAAGTGTTTTCATATATTCTACATCGCTACTACAAAGTGCATCTAAGCAAAATACCATTAATTTTGACTTTGTCATTTTTTTCTCCTCTGATTTTTTATTTTATTTATAAAGAAAGAGTCAGTAAAGTTTATTTACTAACTCTATTTCTGTCTATTTTGCCCCCTCTAAT
>JAWXUG010000017.1:0-16325 GCA_044432885.1 Erysipelotrichaceae bacterium
TTGTTACCTTGCTTGTTCAAAATGGTACATTAAATACAACTAATGAGTCAGTTGTATTTAATGTACCATTTTGAACAAGCAAGGTAACAACGGGTCCTCTACCTTTATCAAGTTTTGCTTCAATAACCGTTCCTGTCGCTAAACGATCTGGGTTTGCTTTAAATTCTCTTACTTCAGATAATACTAAAACCGTTTCAAGAATTTCTTTAACCCCTGTACCAACTTTTGCACTACATGGAACAAAGATTGTATCTCCACCCCACTCTTCCGGCATAAGTCCTAGTTCACTCATTTCATTCATTACACGTTCAGGATTTGCGTCTGGTTTATCCATTTTGTTCACTGCAACAATAATTGGAACTTCAGCCGCCTTCGCATGGTCAACAGCTTCACGTGTTTGAGGCATCACCCCATCATCTGCCGCTACAACAATGATACACACATCAGTAACTTTTGCTCCACGCGCTCTCATTGCAGTAAAAGCCTCATGTCCTGGTGTATCTAAGAAAGTCACTCTTTTCCCATTCACAGAAACTTGATACGCTCCGATGTGTTGGGTGATTCCACCAAACTCACCATCTACCACTTTTGTTTTTCTAATGGTATCTAATAATGTAGTCTTTCCGTGATCAACGTGTCCCATGATGGTTACTATTGGTGGTCTTTCCTTCAAAAGACTCTCATCATCTTCTACATCATCTTCTAAAGAATCTAATTCTTTAATTACTTCTTTTGTTACTTCAACCCCATATTCTAGACAAACCAATTCAATTGTTTCATCATCCAATGAGGTATTAATTGTTACCATTTTTGACAACATGAATAATAACTTAATGATATCACTAGCATTTTTGTTGATTTTATTCGCTAATTCACCAACAGTAATCCCTTCTGAGTATGTGATTGCTGTTACCACTTCTTTTCTCAAAACTTGTGTTTGGTTTTGATTTTTATGTGGTTTTCTGTTATTTGGTCTTCTTCGATTAGTTACTTTTGCCATCTTGCCCTCCTTCTATTAATAATATAAATTTCTTCGCAAAGCCGCGATCTGCAATCCCTACACACATACGATTGGATTGTCCAATTGCTTCACTTAGTGTTTGACTATCAAATTGCGCACAATACTTAATTTGATAGTAGAAACATTTCTTTTCAAAACGCTCTTTTGTTTTTTCGCTTGCGTCACTAGCAATGAAAAGATAATTAACATTTCCCATTGAATTAAGTAGTGTTGAACCACAAACTACTTTTCTAGCGGATTTAGCCAAACCCAAAAGCTGCATTACTCTTTTATCCATTGATTACCTTTTTAATTTCTTCATATACCTCTTCACTGATATCACACGCTAAAGCTTTTTTTAATGACCCTTTTTTAATAGCCATATTCAGCGCTTCCATATCTTTATTAATATAAGCACCTTTTCCATTTGCCTTACCTGTAATATCTACAAAGACATCACCATCTTTTGTTTTCACAACACGAAGCATATCTTTTTTAGGATGTTGTTGATTCGTTGCTACACATTTTCGCATTGGAATCTTTTTCATATAAACTATACCTCTTCGTCGTAGTACTCATCGAATTCATCGAAATCGATTTCATCTTCAATCCAAGTAGCACTTGCTTCCATTTCTTCGTTTTTTTTGATTTCTTCCAATTCCTCTTTAGAATAAACTGGTTTAATTTCATAATCTTTATCTTTTTTAAGATCTTTTGCACGTAATCTTCGTTCTTCATCTTCTTTTGATTTACGTTTTTTCACAAATTTTTCTTTTTCTTGCTGAGGTTTTGGTGCTTCTGCTAAGCGTTCAAAACGAGAAACATATTCTGTTTTTGGTTTTAATTCTTTACGTTTTTTAACAATTTTAACTTCTTTTTCTTCTTTAGCTTCTGTTTCTACGCTTACTTCTTCAACAACAGTTTCAACTATAGTGTCTTCTTGAGTTTCAACAACTTCTTCAATCGTTGGCTCAAGTTCAATCACAACCTCATCACTAACAAGTTCTTCAGCTAGTTTTTCAATTGAAGCTTGTGCTTTCTCACGTTTCACACGCTCTTGTGCTACCTTGAATTCGAAAACTTTAGCTGGAATATCGATTCCTTTTTCTTCTAATTCTTGAGCTGTTTTAATATCTATTTTAACACCAGTTAATTTAACAGCTAGTCGAGCATTTTTACCTTTTTTCCCGATCGCTAATGATAATTGAGTTTCGTCAACAACAACCACTAAATTACGCATATCTTCTGCATAGAAGACTGCTTGAATTTCTGCAGGTGAAAAAGCATTTTTGATTAGTTCACCTAAATCGTCGCTCCACTCAAATATTTCAATTTTTTCGCCTTTTAACTCTTCAATAATGCCTTGTACTCTACTACCACGAGGGCCAATACATGCACCTCTTGCATCTACTTCAGGATTATGAGAAACAACAGCTAATTTACATCTATCTCCAGCTTCACGAGCAATTGCCTTAATCTCAACGATACCATCATAGATTTCTGGCACTTCCTTTTCAAATAAACGTTTTACAAGTTTGGCGTCTGCTCTTGATACTAAAACTTGCGCCCCTTTTGATTCGCGGTTGCATTCTGTAATCACAACACGGATTTTCTGTCCTTCTTGATATCTTTCTGTAGGGATTTGCGCAGCCTTTGGCATTAACGCTAATGTTTTACCTAGATTAACAACTACAAACTTTTCTTCCACTGATTCTACAAAGCCTAAAACCATTTCATCTAATAAGTCAATATATTCATCATAAACAGCTTGTTTTTCAGCTTCACGAATTTTTTGTTTAACAACATTTTTAGCAAGTAAAGCTGCTGCTCTACCAAATTCTTGGATATCGATTTCTTTTTCAATAAAACCTTCAAGATTGATTGCAGGATCAATTTTTCTTGCATCTTCAAGTGAAATTTCTAATTCTTCATCTTCCACCTCATTCACAACAAGATATTGATGATACGCTTCAATAGCTCCTGTTTTCTCATTTAAAACGGCACGTACTTGTACATCAGGAATATCAATATGCTTGCGGTAAGCTTTAACAATTGCTTCCTCTAAAGCAGCAATAACGACAGCAGTATCTACTTTACGATCATCTTCAACTAGCTGCATTGCTTTTAAAATTTCTTTAATTTTTTTTGTATCCATCATCTTTCTCCCTAAATTAAATATGAACTGCTAAGTTGATTTTAGCAATGTTATCTTCTTTAAATGACACTTTTCTTTTGACTGACTTATCTTGATATGAAACAGTTAATTCATTGTTTTCATAGGATAGTAAGTCACCTTTCACTTCTTGTAATTTGCCAACTGATTCATTAAATAATACATAAATATGTTGACCGATTACTTGTTCAATATCCTTACTCGATCTTAATTCTCGTTCGGCTCCGGGAGAACATACTTCTAAAAAGTAATTCACATCAGATAATGGACTTTCATCCAACTTTAATGAGATTGCTTCTGAAACTTCTTGACAAGTATCTAAATCCATACTTCCATCATCATGCATGATTGCTACTTGTAAAATTCGATTTTTCCCCTGATTCACCCATTTCACATCATAAAGGGTTACTTTTGATTGATCAAGGATTGGTTGAATTAATTCTTTAATCGCTTTGACTTCCATCTTTTCTCCTAAACCATAATATAAGGAGTGGTTTCCCACTCCTTTTTTCTATGGCATAATTATAACATGATTATTTCATAAATCAAGTAATATAAACAATTCTACGCATTACCCATTAAAATAAAGATAGTTGATTCGATTCATCTAAATGATCTAAAGCATGTAAACTATCTAATTTTTTTAATAGTGTTTGCGACAATAAGGTTCTTTGCACTAAATCTTCTTTAGATAAGAAACTTCTTTTTTCGCGTTCCTCTACAATACTTTTAGCAACGTTTTCACCTAATCCATCTAGAATGGTAAAAGGTGGAATAATTACTTTCTCATCATTTGGATCCACTTTAAATGATGTAGCCTCCGATTTATCAATATCAATATTACTTAATCGATAGCCTCTTGAAATCATTTCAAGACATACCTCAAGTGTATCATAAATTTTCGAATCTTTATTCGTTGCCTGTCTATTTTGAATAAGTGTTTGAATTTCACTCATTCTTTTCGCAATCGTTGCAACGTCTTTCGTCATTGACTCTATTTCATAAGCATCACATCTCAATGAAAAGAAGGCTACATAGTAATAATGCGGATAATGCACCTTAAACCATGCTATACGTACAGCCATAATTACATAGGCAACCGCATGGGCCTTAGGAAACATATACTTAATTTTTTTACAACTTTCAATATACCAATCAGGAACATGATTTTCTTTCATCAATTTTTCCCAATCTTCCTTTAAGCCTTTTCCTTTACGTACACTTTCCATAATCGTAAAAGCCTCTTTAGGTTTAAGCCCATATTGTATTAATTCTGTCATAATATCATCACGACACCCTATCACTTCACTTAAGCTGTGGCCCTGCTCAACTAAATCTTTGGCATTATTATTCCAAACATCAGTTCCATGTGATAAACCTGATATGCTAACCAACTCACTAAATTTTTTGGGTTTGGTTAGTTCTAAAATACCACGTACAAAGCGTGTACCAAACTCTGGCAAACCAACCGCCCCTGTAACTTCATTATAATAACGCTCATCCACATTTAAAGCATGTATACTTGAGAATACAGACATGGCTTTTTCATCATTCATTGGAATACTTGTTACATCAATTCCCGATATGCGCTCTAATAGTTTCATCACTGTTGGATCAACATGGCCTAAAATATCCAGTTTAAGTACATTATCATGGATATCATGGAAATCAAAATGGGTTGTTTTCCAAGTTGATTCTGGATTATTAGCAGGATATTGGACAGGTGTAAAATCATAGACATCCATATAATTTGGAATAACAATAATCCCCCCTGGATGTTGGCCTGTCGTCCTTTTAACTCCTTCACATTTACCAGCTAAATATTCTTTATATGCACTATTCATTGAATCCATATTCATTTCATCACAATAGCCTTTAATATAACCAAATGCTGTTTTATTCGCAACTGTGCCTATCGTTCCTGCACGATAAACAAAATCTTCTCCAAATACTTCCTTTGTAAATAAATGAGCACGCTCTTGATAATCACCGGAGAAGTTAAGGTCAATATCTGGAACCTTATCTCCTTCAAATCCTAAGAAGGTTTCAAAAGGAATATCCTGACCATCTCCCTTCATTGGTGTATTGCATAAGGGACAATCTTTATTTGGCAAATCATAGCCACTTGTAACACTATTGTCTTCAATCCAAATCGAATGCTGGCAATGCGGGCAAATATAATGTGGTGCCAATGGATTTACTTCCGTTATCCCTGACATCGTGGCTGCAAAAGATGAACCAACAGAACCACGCGACCCAACTAAATATCCATCTTCATTACTTCGCATTACTAATAGATGACTAATATAATAGACTACTGAATAACCATTACCTATGATACTGTTTAGCTCTCGTTCTAATCGTTGATGAACTATTTCTGGTAAGTCTTCTCCATATTTTTGATGAGCTGTTTCAAAACAAATTGCCCTTAATTTATCAGGAGCCCCTTCAATAATAGGTGTCTTTAAATCATTATGCAAAGGCTTTGTTTCCTCAATTAATGACAATAATTGTTTAGGTGAATCAATCACTAACTGATGAACTAACAGATCATCTTCAAGCCAACCAAAATCATCCAGCATCTCTTTTGTTGTTTTAAAATGTTGATTGGGATTGTCAGTATTTTGTCTTCTTGTTTGATCATATATGAATAATGGATGATGACTTCCGCCAATTCCTAAGGCATTAATATAGATATCTCGATAAAATTTATCTTGAGGATTCACATAATGAACATCCCCTGTTGCTATAAGTAATAAATTAAGTTCTTGGGCACACTTGATTAAACGTTTTAAAATCACTTTCAGTCTTTCAACACTTGTGATGGAGTTACCTTCAACCAGTGGTCGATAATTTTCTAAAGGTTGAATTTCAATGTAGTCATAAAACTTCATCGCTTCTTTTAAATCATCAAAACTTTTGTTGGCAGCAATTTCAAATAATTCTCCGTTATAGCAAGCACTTCCAATTAAAAGATTGCTACGATACTCTGCTAATACATCTTTAGTAATACGAGGTTCTGCTAAATATTCTTCCCCATTCGACTTACTGTTTGCTTTTCCTAATACAGCAAGCTGTTCAGTATGTGAAATTGTAACTAATTTAAACAAATCTTTTAATCCTTTTTGATTTTTTGCCAACACACACACATGACGTTTCATCTGTCTCATAAATGCGTCTGGTGTTTGCATCATTTGTAAATCATTCAAGGTCACGATTCCTTTATCACTTACAATTACTTTTAATCGTTTAAATACTTCTACTAAGATATTTACATCATAATCAGCACGATGGGCATCACTGTCTCTGTAGTCAATTTTAAAGTAGTTTGCCAAAGCCCCTAAACGATAAGCCCTTCTTCCTGGTATATGTAAGCGTGCCATAGCAAGGGTATCAATAAGTGGATTAGTCAATGCAGGATAATGAATCCTTGCTAGCTCTTCATTTAAGAAATCAAAGTCAAACAACCCATTATGAGCTACCAAAGGATGATCTTGTATAAAATCTAGAATTTGTGGAATCACCTCTTCAAATGTCTTTTCATTTTCAACTAATTTATCATCAATTTTAGTTAAATTCGTAATAAATGGCGGTATAGAAACAGGTGGTTTAATTAAAATATCCATCGTATCTATAATTTGATCATTTCTTACAATACTTGCAGCAAACTCAATAATATGGTCACTGTTATTGGATAAGCCAGTAGTTTCTATATCGAAGACAACATAATCAATATGATGGATTTGATCATCCGTTGGATATTTGACAATAGGGACCATTTTATTAACTAAATTCATTTCTACACCATAGACCATTTTAAAAGGCCTATTAAATTTATTCACTAGATTTTCAACCGTCCTTTGTGCCTTCGGGAATCCTTGAACAACCATATGGTCAGTTAAAGCTACCCCTTCATGTCCTAACATAAAAGCATGAGAAACCAGAGATTCAACACTTGAAACACCATCCATTTCAGATCGATTTGAATGCATATGAAACTCAATTCTTTTTTCTTCTTCTAAATCTTCCACAACTACATCTTTTGAATCTACCTCTTGCATCGAATCAATTTGAAACACATAGTCATTCGTAAAGGTATCAAATAAATAACTACCAAAAAACATCCAATAACTACCCGTTTTCAAAGATTCCAAGACCTCTTTTGTATTCGATTTATTTTCAAAACGCTTTGCCTTCAAAGCATCTTTATCATCCACAATTAAAATGGTTTGAATAATTTTCCCAGTACGTGTTACACGATTATCAATTTTGAAAACCTTGCCTTCAAACTTAACTTCTTCACATACCTCTTTCATATCTTGGATACAGACAAGAGCATATCGATCTTCTTTTTTCTTACGGAAATATCCATTATCTTTTTCCTTTTGAACCTTCTGCATCACCTTTTCTTCTTTTGGCTTTTTAGGCATTTCCAGTTTAGGTGCAATCTCTACCCCTTTTTCTCTTAAAGCTAAATTATAGTCATTTTTAAAACCAAAGCTAGCCATTTCATCTTTAATCATCGATAAATAAGCGGCAGCCTGATCCATTGCTTCTTGTTCATTAAACTTTAAAAAAATTGCTTCGTCCTTTATTTCCGGCAAACATTCTTCAAATATAGTTTGTAGTTGATTTGACTTAACAAAGTATAAAAAATATAACATATAATTAGAAATATTGCTTTGACTCTTATCTGCATTAACAATTAAGGTTACAGATGAAAATAACTTAGCACTTAAAAAAGCCGTTAAACTTTCATATAGTTGAAATGGCAAAATATCAAAAGAAGTCAATGTCAAGATTACTCTTTTCACTGACTTTTGGTAGGTAATGTGTTGAATAAAACATCCTTGAAGCCATTTATCGTAAAGTCCAAGTTCTTCATAGCCAATCAATAATTCATATAGACTTTTATCCATCATTTTTTCCTCTTTCTAATTTATAATATATTAAATTCAAATGCAGTTAAATGGTGATACTGCTCACCCTTCTTTAAAATAGGCGAAACCTCATTTGGATAATGAATTGCACTTGGATAATGTTGAGTTTCAAAACACACCCCATCTCGTGGAGCATAAATGATATCATTTTTACCTTGTTGATGACTTAAAAAGTTGCCTGTATAAAAATGCATGTGGTCATGATCTGTATAAACATTCATTTTTATCTTTTCATTGCTCAAACTTGCTTTTAAGCCATACCCATGCTTAGCAAAACAATAATTATGATCAAAGCCATTTCCATTGGTTAATTGAGAATGCGATTGATTAATTTGACACTCAATAGTAGCTTCATCATTAAAATCAAAAGGAGTGTTTTCAACAGCCATCCGTGTTTCAAGGGTTTGTCCTTGAGAATCTACCATCCCTATTTCTTTTGCATCAATCCATACTTTATGTTCTAACACACTTCCTTGACCATTTAAATTGAAAAATGCATGGTTGGTAAAACTAGCCAAGGTATCTTTAGTTGTCGTTGCATCAAAGCAGACCTCTAAACGATTTTCTATCAACTGGTAGCTAACATCTAAAGTTAATTCTCCAGGATAACCCTGATCCATATCTTTTGAAATCGTACGTAAACTTACTGCTTTTTCAGTTTTTGATTTTAGAACAAATTCATGCTTATTAAATCCAATTTCTCCACCATGTAAACTGTTTGGTCCATTATTGATTGGTAAATGATAAGTTTCTCCATTTAAAGTAAAAGATCCTTTTGCTATACGATTACATACGCGTCCAATAGTTTGTCCTAAGTATTCTCCTTCATGTTGATATTTTTCAAAATCATAAAATCCTAACACAACATCAACATCTTTTTCTTTGACAATCAAAGAGACCAATGTTGCCCCATAATCAAGTATGGTAGCCTTTAAATATTCATTTTCTAAAATATACGTTTTCATTATCTCACCATTTTCTCAAAAGCATCTTGTGCAGCTTTTTGTTCAGCTTTCTTCTTGCTTTTTCCAATTCCTTTTCCTAATATGATTTCATCCACCTTAACATGGATTGTGAATTCTGGGTTATTGCTAGGACCTACAACACGAACGACTTCATAACTAATACTCTTGCGATTATCTGATTGAATATATTCTTGAAGTTTTGTTTTAAAATCAACAACGATTTCATCCTCTGGATGAGATAAATGACTTTGTAAAACTTTAGTCAAAATAATGTTTGCACTTTCCATTCCAGCATCTAAGTATACAGCACCTAAAACAGCTTCAAACATATCAGCTAAGATGGAATCACGATCTCGACCACCAGTCTTTTCTTCTCCTTGCCCAAGTTTTATATATTGATTAAAACCCAATTCTCTTGAATAATTTGCAAGTGATTTTTCACAAACCAATTGCGCTCTAAGCGTTGTCATCTTCCCTTCTGGTAGTGGCGGTAGTATTTGATAAAGTTGAGTTGATGTCCATACTTGAAGGACTGCATCACCCATAAATTCTAAACGTTCATTATCACTTTCAACCTCTTTATGTTCATTCACATAAGAAGAATGGGTAAAAGCTGTATGAATTAGTTTTTCATTGCTCACATCAATACCCATTTCTTTTAAATATGTAATACAATTCATCTCTTTCGTCGAGTAGATAAGCTCGACACTCCTCTCCTTCTTATTTATCTAATGTGAGAGTCATATCTTATTACCCCTCACAGAACCGTACGTGCGATTTTCCCGCATACGGCTCTTCATTAAAATCTTCAAATACTATAAATGTTCACATAAATTTTCAAACCATAGGTCTAATACATAGTGCAAATATACATTTGATAGTATTGGAGATTTTAGCCCACCTTGTGGTGTTCCTCTTTCTGTTTTGTAGCTTTTTGCTTCTTCCATAACTCCACTTTTAAGAAATCTTACAATGTATCTTATAAAATTCTTATCTTGAATTGTATGTTCTAGAAATTTAACCATCCATTTATGGTCCACATTATCAAAGAACCCTTTAATATCGACATCAAGTACATAGTTAATCCTTTTGAATTGAATTGCCCTATTTACCTTTGCGATAGCTTGATGACAGTTTCGTTTTGGTCTAAAACCATAGCTACAGTTTAGAAATTTTGTTTCATAGATTTCATTTAGCACATCTGCCATAGCACCTTGTACTAATCTATCCTTATATGCAGGTATGCCAAGTGGTCTTAGTTTATCACTTCCAAGTTTTGGAATGTATACTCTTTTAACTTGTTGAGGCTTATAAGCAAATTTCTTCATTCTTACAAACAGTTCATCTATGTTTTCATTAACATTCTGTTCGTACTTGTCTTTGCTGATTCCATCAACACCACTTGCTTTTCCATTCTTTTGTTTATGAAGTTGCGCTAATAATGTATCTTTATTAACATAACACATCAATGTTTGTAATTTTTCATACTTTTCAGCTAGTATTCTTATTTCTTCTTGCTGTTTTGCCATTTCTTCCCACCTCTAGTATGTAAAATGTTTAACCGTTAGAAACGATTTTAATGCTAGTCCCTTCGCTCCATATACTTTCATATACTTCTTCACTACTATGAACTAGTCCGACTTCTTATAGTTCTTTTCCACCATCTAAAGTTACCAACCTCTTGATGTTGAATACTCTTACCAATTGGCTCACTGCCTTCTTTTGGACTTTGAGAAACTACAAGACCTCAAAGACTATCCATAATATCTTTTAATACTCGCCATGCCTTTGAACCCCGATGAGTACTCTTCTACCTTGTCCTTACGGTATTAAGTTATTGTTTGCTGTGTAAGGAAGCACATCAACACTCATATTCCATATATTAACGAGGCTATTTCAACTTCACGCTTTCGCATTACGGCTCTAATTCTCCTTTGTCTACGCTTAAACCTTATCTCACAACTTCGGCTCCAAGACTAAGTACTAGCGACTGACTAGGTCTTACTAGGTTTAGACTTTCACTAAACTAGATATTATGCACCGAACTGGCGCACTCCTTAATCTATATACTGTATATTCCCCTCATTTAATGCTGTTATCAACTCAATTAAATGCTTATTTTCATCTAGTTGTGGATGATTTAAAATCTCTAGAGCATCAAGTTTAGTCTGTTTAATAATATTTTGATCTTTCAACAAATCTCCAAGAATCAATGAAGGCAAGCCACTTTGTCTTTTCCCTAAAATATCTCCTGGCCCCCTAAGTAGTAAATCTTTTTCAGCTATCTCAAATCCATCATTTGTTTCTTGCAAGATATGTAAGCGTTCTTTATCTTGATCACTAGCATTAACTAACAAATAACAATAGCCCTGATGTTCTCCCCTAATAACACGCCCTCTTAATTGATGTAGTTGACTTAAACCAAAGCGACTTGCATCATAAATTGCCATAACAGTAGCATTAGGTACATTCACGCCTACTTCAATTACAGTTGTACATATCAAAACATCTATTTTATGCTCTAAGAAATCTTTCATGACTGATTCCTTTATACCACTTTCCATTCTACCATGTAAAAGCCCTAAATGGTATTCTTTAAAGAAATTTGATGTCATTAATTGATGATAAATATCAATTACATTACGTCTTTGGTCGACACTCTTTTCAATCGCATTGCATACAATATAGATTTGTCTACCTTGTTTTAATTGTTCAAATAAAGCTTCTTCTATCATCGTTAATGAATTAGGGGTGATAATTTGTGTTTCAACAGCCTTTCGATTAAGTGGCATCATTTTAATCGATGAAACATCCATATCTCCATAAATCGTTGTAGCCAATGTGCGAGGGATAGGTGTTGCACTCATTAATAAAAAGTCTACATTTTCCCCTTTTTCTTTTAAGCGTTTTCTCTGATTCACACCAAAGCGATGTTGCTCATCGGTAATGACTAAACCTAAATGCTGAAAACTGACCTCGTCTTGAAAAAGGGCATGAGTACCAATTAGAATATCTATTTCATTTTCTTTAAGCTTATCTAGTAAAACTCTCTTTTCCTTTGCTGACAACCCACTATACAAAAGAGCTACCTTAATAGGGGTATCCTTGAATAGTAATGTCACAGCTTCGTATTGTTGTTTTGCCAAAATTTCTGTTGGCACCATCATCACACCTTGATAATTCGCAAGATAATTAGCATATAAGCCAACAAAAGCGACAATGGATTTTCCACTACCTACATCCCCTTGAACCAGTCGATACATTGTCCTGCTCGATTGGATGTCTTTTAAAATCTCATCAATAACAGATTGTTGATCATCAGTTAATTGAAACGGTAATCTTTCTATCAACTGACTAATTAACTTTGTATCAAAGTATTTCTTTTCTTTTAACTCATTGTTTAATGAGTTGCTTTTCATCAGTTGCATAGCGATACTAAATTTTAAAAATTCTTCGTATTTCAAGGTTCTTAAAGCGGCATTCACCTCATTCATATTCGTTGGATGATGAATTACATATATCGCTTCTCTCAATTTTAGTAGCTGATATTTCGAAATGTATTCACTAGGTATTATTTCATTGATTTCATGTTCTACACCTTGATAGACTTTTTTTATCAATGCAATAACATCTGTATTCTTAACTCCATCTTTTAAAGGATAGATAGGGGTTATCCCTAAAGGTTTTCTTTCTCCTTGATAAAAACTTGTTAAATTAACTTTTCTATTTCCTATATATTGACCCAAGATATAAACTTCGTCCGACTCATTCAGCCCTTTAAACCAAGGTCGATTAAAAACAGAAACTTCAATAACTTCATCATCACACGCGACCTTAAACTTAGTGATAGAGCGTTGTCTTTGGTAGCGATGGGTATAGGGTCTACTCAATATCATCGCATTAAAGTGGACCATCTCTTTTTCTTTCCATGAAGAAAAAACACCTTCATTATATTCAATATAGCGTGAAGGATAATATCTCAACAAAGCCTGTGGATCATCAATCTCTAAAAGCTTTAACTTCTTTATTTGATTTTGGGTCATTTTTAATTCTTCAAAGGTTTTCATACTTTTATTATACAAGAAAAAAAGACCATTCATTGGCCTTTTTGTATTTTTTATTCTGCTCCAAAAATAAAACTATAAACAGGTTGATCGCCTTGATGGACCTCTACTTCCATTTCGCTATTAGATTCGATATAAGAAGTGACAAATTCAATATCTTCTTTTACTGCATCTTCACCTATAATTACAGTAATGATTTCAAACTCTTCATTAGCAATCATTGCATCCATTAAAGCTTGTAGTGCTTCACGACGATCTGGTTTTGCTACAACAATATTCTTTTCGTAGATTCCCATATAATCGCCTTTTGCAATTTCAATTCCTTCAAATGTCGTATCTTTAATTGCATAAGTTAATTGTCCAGTATGTACACGGGCAATGGCATCTTTCATTTCAGCTTCATTATTATCAACTTCATCCTCAGGATTAAACATGATACATGCTCCTAATCCCTCAGGAATAGAACGTGATTCAATGACACGAATATCTTGATCTTCTAAAATATCTTGGGCCTGTTTAGCCGCTAAGATGATATTTGAATTGTTTGGTAAGATAAAGATATGTTTTGCATTCAATTTTTTAACAGCAGCTACAAAGTCTTCTGTTGAAGGATTCATTGTTTGTCCACCACTAATAATTAAATCAGCACGATATTCTTTAAATAAATTAGCTATCCCATCCCCTGCTGCTACTGCAATAATTGCATAGTCTTTAGGCTCTTCACTGCTAATTGCTGCAGGCATATCTGATAATGAATGATGTTGTTCCTGCATATTTTCAATTTTTAATTTAACAAATTCTCCATGGCGTTGTGCCAAGTTTAAAGCATCTCCTGGGGTTAATGTATGTACATGGACCTTAACCAGTTCTTCATCTTGAACCACCACGATCGAATTCCCTAAACGACCTAACGCATCTTTTAAATGATTTTCATCAAAAGAAGCAATTTTATCCTCCGTCAAACGCACAATAAATTCAGTACAATAACCAAATTCATCATGTTCGAAGTTTGCAATTTGAGCATTGGATATTTGTTGTACTTCTTGAGCTTCAATAGGTGTTCCATGTAAGACCGCTTGAAATCCTTTTAAGATATAAATTAGACCAGCGCCACCACTATCAACCACACCGACTTCTTTTAACACAGGTAAAAGATTAGGGGTGTTTTCAAGAGATTCTTCTGCAAGTTCAATTAATTTATCCATATATTCGCTGATACTTAAATCAGGATGTTCATCAGCATAGCGTTTTGCATACCAACTCGACTCACGAATAACTGTTAAAATCGTTCCCTCTACAGGTCTCATGACCGCCTTATAAGCAACCTTTGTTCCATTTTCAAATGCTTCAGCTAAACCAAAGCCATCTGTTTGTGTTTTTGTATCTAAAGCTTGATAAAATCCTCGGAAAATTTGGGATAAAATAACCCCTGAATTTCCACGAGCCCCCATCAATAAACCCTTAGATAACCCCTTAGCTACATCGTTTAAATTTTCAGACGACACTGCTTGGGCATCATTACTACCACTTGTAAATGTCATCGACATATTTGTTCCCGTATCCCCATCTGGTACTGGGAAAACATTTAAAGCATCGACTTCAGTGAAATGATTGGCTAAATTTGCTGCGCCACTTTTTAACATTTCCTTGAATAATTGTCCAGTTAACATAACCATCCTATTCCCTCACAACTCTATTCTATAACGCGAATGCCTTGCACATATACGTTGCATGCACTCACGCTAACTTGAAGGCTTTTCTCTGTCATATAGACGATCTTCTTTTGAACCTCAGTAACAACTTCTGAGACCTTTACACCAAAACCTACAATAATATATACATCAATCGCTAATCCACTAGCATCGTTTTTTACAAAAACCCCTTTTGAATAGTTCTCTTGTTTTAATAATTCTGCAATTCCATCTTTAAAAACATTGCGTGTCGCCATACCCACAACACCATAACATTCTGAAACCACTCCACCCACTAATGTAGCTACTGCCTCTGTTGAAACATTCACGCTACCAAAGTTTGTATTTTTAGTCACTGCCATATACAATCCTCCTAACTTAATCATTATAGCAAATAATCCAATATTTACAAATTTATTCTATTCATCTGCCCCATCTTCTATTGCAACATCCTCTTCATCTTCCTCTAATACAACCCATGGACAGGCAGTTGTATAAGGGACCATGTTGATTTCTTCAACCGCAATACAAGATTGTGTTGGATCTAAAGTTGGTAAAATGTCATAATAATAATTCAGTACTTCTAAAGAAAAATAACTTGTGAAAAAATAATGTCCATCGCGCATTAAAATTTGCAATTGGTTTTCATCATATGATACAGGATAACGTTGAATCTCTGAGATATTCTCAATAATCTTAGAGTCTACCTCCGAAAAGTAATTTGCCACCTTCGATAAAACTTCATCATCCTCAAACCCCACAAACAATGGAACATAGCGAATCAAATCCACAAAATCATCACTTGCTTCAATAATTTCCCCTGAGCCCAACATTAGCCGGAATCCATCATCCATATGGTAGCCCACAATTTTTTCTTCTGTAATTTCTATTTGTATAATATTATAACTTCCTTTAGTTACTTCTGCACTTTTTATATAAGGACTAGCTTCAAGTTGATGTTCAATCAATGAATCAAACACAAAAAGGAAAACATTCTCTTCACTCAATCCTGAAAGCTCAAGCACATAGGAGGATGGTAGATAATCAACATAAACATTCACTTTACGTATCTTACTAGTTTCTGATTGAAAAAATTGCCAACCAATGATTAAAAAAGACAAAAATATTCCTAGAAAAAAAAGTGTGCGCTTACTTTTTCTAAAATAATAATGTTCACGCATCTTCCTTCTTTTTTCAATAACAATATTTTTTTCACTTTCGCTTTCTTGAATAGCTTGCATTTCATCTATCATCGACAATTAAATTTCTCCACTTCCATAATTAGATCTAATTGATATTGATTTTTTACTGATTGTTTAATTTGCTCTGTAATTTGTATAAAATCTTTTGCAGTTGCATGGTCCTCATTAACAATGAAATTAGGATGCTTATCACTTACACGAGCCCCTCCAATTTGTAAGCCTCGTAAGTAGATATCATCAATCAATTGCCAAGCAAAGTAATCTTGTGGATTTCTAAACACACTTCCAGC
>JAWXUG010000018.1:0-16106 GCA_044432885.1 Erysipelotrichaceae bacterium
TATTGTTTTTGCATGATTTCCCAGAAAAAAACACCCTAACCCAAATATCAAAGGCAAAAAGATATGCCAAATCTTATCTCTCAGAAGTGATTACTCACTTAATTAATCAAGGTTATATTGTACGTAAGGTATCCTTGGAAAATAAAAAAATATACAAACTGTATATTTTTTTATTTTCCAAGGATAAAAGTTATGAAATCATTGAAAAATATGAACGTTTGATTCAAGCATTTTGGCAACAAGCATGTTTAGATATTGACAATCAAGAAATCGATACTACATTAAACACATTAAAAAAAATTACCACAAATTTGGAAGTAGGGGGATATAAGAATGCATAAGCTAATCGTAAAGTTTAACTTATTATCTATTAAACAAAAAGGACTTCTTTTTTCATCTATTGTTATTTGTATTTGTGGCATTGTGTCAGGATATTTGTTGCTTAGCAAAGATACATCAACACAGGAAATAACTGAGAAAGTGAGTTATACTGTGGAGACAATGGTGATCGAAGAAACCGTTGAGGATAGTTATTTGAATTATATGGGTTTAATTCAACCCTCGACGACAGAACAAGTTACTTTTGCAACCGTGGGTACTGTTAAAAAGATTTATGTAGAAGAAGGGGACTATGTGCAAGCAGGTCAATTGCTTGTTACCCTAGATACTTCACAACTGGAAAGTCAATTAGAGAACAATGAAGAAATTTTAGAGATTGCTGAAAACAATTATACTACTGCTGCTGAAAATTTAGAGGATGCCCAAGCCGATTATGATGCATTGGAAAGTGAAAAAGAAGCTACTTTAGCAAGTTATCAGCAATCCATTGATGAAGCGAAAGAAAATATCAATTCTCTTCAAAATGATTCTGTATTGCTTCAAGCTTTAAATACCGCAAAAAGTGAATTGGAAGTTGCACAATCAGCGCAAATAGCTGCCCAAAGTGAAGTAGATGTGGCAACAAGTGAGGTAGATATTAAGCAAAATACTGTAAATGAGGCACAAGCGAAAGTTGATCAAGCACAGGCGTATTATCAAGCACTAGTAGATGCTGGGGCTACAGAGGATGAAAAAGCTCAAGCGCAGGTTAGTTTAGATGAGGCCAATAGCCAATTAACAAGTGCTAATAGTGAATTATCAGATGCAGAGCTTACTTTAACGCAGAAACAAGAGGCATTAACCCTTGCTGAAAATGAAGTAAGCGCGAAACAAAGTGCAGTAGATGTTGCCCAAGTAGCCTTAGATAATAGTGGATATGATGCAAGTTTAAGTGCCGCTCAAGCAGCATTAGAGGCTTTAGAAGATGATTATGATAGCCAATCAAGTGCCTATGATACCAATTTAAGTGTATTGCAAGGGCAGGTCGATTCAGCAGAATATTTATACAATGCTTCAGAATCCACTTATTTATCGGCTAAGTCAAATTATGAGGGTACCCTTACAAGTATTGAGAGTTATAGTTACTATGCTAGTAAAAGTGGTACGGTAGTTATGATTGTATCAGAAGAAGGGTCTGTTGCGACACCATTATCCCCTGTTTTAGTAGTTGCATCGGATACCTTAGAAGCGCAATTTGGTATTTCTCCAAGTGAAATTTCATCTGTGAAAATGGGCAACAGTGCGTTTATTACCATCAAAGATGAGGTGTATACAGGAAAAGTAACAGCCATTTCAGCACTTCCGGATGAGACAAGTCGAACCTATTTAGTTGATGTTCAAATTAACACCCCACCTGATGATGCGTTATTAGGAGAGTTGGTTAGTGTAAAGTTATATAGTCAAGAAACAACAGGGGTATGGATTCCTATTTCTGTTATTTTAAACGATATTAGTGACTATGTGTATGTAGTTGAAAATAATCGTGTTGTACGAAGAGAAGTTAGCATTTTAGAAATCAAAGATGATCAAGTAATGGTCTCAAATCTTTATGCAAATGATGAAGTCATTTGTTCAAATATGAGTAATGTTAAAAGTGGTTATCTTGTTAATGTCGTAAACAAAGGGGATCAAGATGATTGAAAAAGCGATACATTTTTTAATAAAAAAACGGATGATGGTGTTATTCATTGCTTTTTTAGTTGGATTAACAGGCTTATATTGTTATTATGTGATTCCTAAGCGAGAAAACCCTAATACCTCAGTTGCTGCAGCGACGATTGTTACCGTTTATGCAGGGGCGAGTCCTGAAGATGTCGAAAGTGATGTTACTGATATTATTGAAAAAGAATTAGCCACACTAGATCATATTGACTACTATTCTAGCACTAGTATGGAAAGTGCGAGTGTTATTGTGATTATGTACGATATGGATGTAACGATTGATGAAGTGGAAACAGATTTAAGACAGGCTGTTGCAGACGCTTCTTTAAACTTGCCAGATCTTGCATCAGATAGTGTAATTAATACCAATTTAGTAGAAGATAATCAGTTCATTATCAGTTTGTCTGGAACGAATTATACACATGATGAATTGGTTGAATATGCGAAGGTTGTAGAGGACATCATTTTAGATACAAAAGGGATTCATACCGTTAGCATTGATGGAGAAAAACAATATCAAGTGGTCATTGAGATTGAAACAAATACTTTAAAAACGTATGGTTTAAGCTTAACAACTCTCTCTCAGCTTTTACAAGCGCAAAATTTATCTATTCCATCAGGGAATATTAGTTATCAGGACTCTACCATAAGTGTTATAACACCTGCAGTATTCGAAAGTTTACAAGATATCGGAAATACTGTTATTTCTGGTTCAAGTGAATCCTTAAGTTTTGTAAAACTAAAAGATGTTGCTAACATTTATATTGAAGAGGTGGGAGACTATTATTATTTTCAAGATGGTGAAGCGGCTGTATTAATTACTGGTACCATCATGGATGGTGAAAATGCCATCATCGTTGGCAATGAATTACGCGAGAAAATTAATTTGGCTAAAAGTCAATTGCCAAGTGATCTGATTTTTCATGAAGCAATGTATGCACCACAGGATATTGAAGATTCGATTAACGGCTTTATCATTAGCTTATTACAAAGTATCGGCTTGATTATCTTTGTTGTAATGATTGGTGTACGAGTGAAAAATGCGATTGTTGTATCGATTGCCTTACCTTTAAGCATTCTTACAACGTTTATAACGATGCATCTATTAGATATTGAATTTCAGTTTATTTCTATTGCCGCACTCATTGTTTCTTTAGGGATATTGGTTGATAATGCTTTAGTTATGAGTGAGGCTATTCAATTCAATCTGAATAAAGGAATTGAAAAAATACAGGCTATTATTCAAGCGGTTAAAACCAATGCAATGCCGGTATTTACCTCAACACTTACGACGATTGTGACATTTTCAATTATTTATTTTATCCCAGGAGTAGTAGGGGCAGTTGCAGCGACCATACCAACGGTTGTGATTTCTACGTTGATTGCAAGTTATGTTGTTGCGATGATAATTATTCCTATATTAGCCTATATCTTTTTTGAACCAGAAAAAACAAGTGAAAAATCAAAGGATTCCCTAGCCTTAAGCATCTTTAATAAAGCCCTTATTTTCAGCTTAAAACATAAAATAATGGTTGTCGTAGGCGCATTTTTAACACTTGGAATTTCTGCTTTGCTTGCCTTGCAATTGGGTTTACAATTTTTCCCAGCTTCAGATAAACCTATTTTATATGTTGATTTTGAGGGAGAAGCGATGTCAACACAGGCGACATTAGAGGCAACATCCGTTATCAATACATTATTTGATGAAATAGAAATTATTGAAAATTATACGTCTTCTGTAGGGGGAGGTTTACCTAGTTTCTTTTTGACAGTACCAACCATGACTCAAGCTACAAATATGGGACAATATATGCTTCAATTGGATGAAACGCTTTTGAAAAACTATGGTTCCATTGATGAAGTTGCAACAGAGATTCAGTCTGCTTTAAATAAAGTCGTATCTTCTGGAACTGCAACGGTTAAATCTCTTGAATATTCCATTCCAACAGAAGCGCAAATTACGTATGCAGTATCAAGTAATGACAGTGAAAAACTTGATGAAGTGGTTTCTTTTATGACTACTTCTTTAGAAAATATCGAAGGAGTGAGTAATGTTAGAGATACCAAGGCGACCTCAGTGTATCAATATCAAGTGAACCTTGACAGTGATGTCTTATCATCTTATGGATTATTGAAGTATGATGTACTTATGCAATTAAATACTGCTTTGATGGGAACAACCGTGGGTACATATTATGGAAGCTCTAATAATTTGGATATTGTTTTACGATCTAATATCTCTTCATTAACTGATCTTCAAAATTTGCAAATTGTTGCAAGTGTGGCAGATACTGCTGTGGATTTAAGCCAGATTGCAACGATTAGCTTATCCGCATCAAGTCCTACGATAAGTCATTATAATGGAGAACCTTTTGTCTATGTATTAAGTGATGTTTCATCAGGCTATAATTCAATGCGTATAGAAAGTAGTTTACAAGATCTATTAGATGATTATGATACCACAGGGGTTACGATTACAAGTCTTGGGGAAGTGTCTAACATGATGGATTTAATTTCTAATCTGTTTGTGATTGCTTTCTTCGCTGTTTTCCTCATTTATTTTATTCTGGCGATACAATTTAGAAATTATATACAAGCGCTTATTATTCTTGTAAGTATCCCATTAAGTTTTATTGGGTGTGGACTTGGCTTGTGGTTGTTTAATATGGACATTCAAGCAATGGCATTAATAGGACTCGTAAGTTTGTTTGGTATTGTTGTAAATAATGGAATTTTGTTATTAGAGGTTATTAATGATCGTATTGCGAAAGGATACCTGATTGAAGATGCTTGTACAGAAGCATTGAAAGAGCGATATCGTCCAATACTTTTGTCCTCTACGACAACTTGTATTGGATTGGTACCATTAATATTATCTGGAAATGATATGACTGCACCAATGGCCGCTGTGTTACTGTTTGGTTTATTATTTTCAACGGTTTTAACGATGGTCGTCATCCCTACGTTATATGCATTGCTTTGTAAAAAGAATCCAGAAACAAAACACCTTTCATAAGGTGTTTTAATAGCTAATATTTATTGACAGCCTATTGTTAGTGGGATAAACTAAAAAGAATTATAGGAAAGGAAAGTGGCTATGTCGATTATTATTTTTTCTAAACTGGTAATTATTATGTTTATACTTTCTGTTTGTGGCTGGTGCATGGAGGTTATGTTAACATATATTAAGGAAAAAAAATTTGTGAATCGAGGTTTTTTGATAGGCCCATATTGTCCAGTTTATGGGGTAGGGGCTGTTATATTAATCGTATTAGTAGCTGGTATTCTAGGATATCATGGAAACATGGTGATTACCTTTATTTTAGGTGTCATAATATGTGGTGGCTTGGAGTATTTTGCAAGTTGGTATATGGAAAAAAGATTTCATGCTAGATGGTGGGATTACAGTGATAAACCATGTAATATCAATGGACGTGTGTGGGCAGGTTATCTTTTCCTTTTTGGATTAGCAACCCTAATTATCGTACACTATATTGCACCACTTTTTTTTATCGTATTGGATAAACTAACTGTCCAAATGATTGAAATTTGTGCGTGTTTGATTTCTATTATAATGATTACAGATTTTATTATTTCACACATGCTTATGGGAATTGTGAAAACAGAGATTGATAAACATGATACAGATAATACAGAAGAGATAAGCGAAAAGATTCATGCATTACTCATCAATCAATCTTTATTGATTCGTCGTATTCATGAAGCCTATCCTCGTTTTAAAGTACGTCCTACAAGATTATTGCGTCTATTAAAAGAAAGTAAAAAAGAACTTAGATTGATTGAAAATCAACTTAAAAAGGAATATCAAAATATAAAAAATAAAGAAATTACGCATGAAATCACTTATTTAAAACAAAGAAGAGCGTTATTGAATGAAAAAATACAGAAGATTAGGCATAAAATAAGACAAATATAATAAAAATACTAAAATTAGAGTCTTTTGTTAGCTATCTAATAAGCGTATAATTATAAACAGGTAGGTAAAATAATATGGAAAAAAGAAATTTAGAGAAAATTAGCGCTGCAACGATGTTTATTTCATTTGACTTAGTTAATTGTACCTTTTATAAAGCTTCTCATAAGGGGAAATGGGCGAGTGGAGTGAGTGAAATATTAGAAGAAATTATCGATTCATTTTCTAATAGTTCAATCGAGAATTGCCGCTTTTGGAAAATCTTAGGAGATGAAATTGTCTATACAAAAAATATTCAATTTATCCATGAAATAGATGATACCTTAGCAGAAATTTATCGTATCGTGACCATGATGAATAAAAAAATTAAAGGAGCTAAGGTAGGGGATTTGAATACAGCTAAAATTATGGCTGTAAAAGCAACGGTATGGTTAGCAGATATTTCCCCTGCAAACTTAAGAGCAGATAATTTTTATGCCGAATATAAAGTGAGTGATAATCAACTTCAGGCAGAATACTTGGGAACAGATATTGATACAGGATTTAGAATTGCCCAATTTACTTCAGCTAATCGTCTTGTCGTATCTTTTGAGTTAGCAGCACTATTTTTAAAAGAACCATCTTTGCATCAAGATTTTGATAAAATCCACTTTGTAGGTTATCGTCCATTGAAGGGAATTTGGCAAGGGAACCCATACCCAATCTTTATGTATCATGGGGATAAATCAGTTAGTTTTAAAGATTCCATTAAAGATACCTCTAATCCTAAAACTGCCGTTTTAAAAGAATATCTTCAAACCTATGATTCACGTATTGTGAAGCCAAATTATAAAAGTTACGAAGAGCAAATTTTAAGTGAACTTTGTGAAAATGAAACTTTGAATAAAGAAGTTGTTCAACTAGTAGATATTATAAGAGCCCAAAATGGAGCCTTACCAGAAATTCCATTGCCACGCTTACGTGTTCATTATAGTGTGCTTTGTTACTGCATTTTCGAAGGACATATTCATTTTATGATTGCAAAGGATGATTTTAATACCCTAGGTTTTGGTGGAGCTATGATGAATCATAATCTTCAATACTTAGATACGATTAATGCCTATTATTTAGTCAAACATGGGTTTGAACTGAAATTTATAAATGATGATCGTTATCATGATCCAATTCCTAGAATCATGTCCACCTATCAATTACCTGATAAAACCTGTGGTAGTATCTTTTTAGCAGAAATGGACACCAATGAAATGTTAGAGAATTTTATTAATGAAAATACTCATTTTTACACATCAGAGAATGCACCAACATTTAATTACTATACTATGAAGGAATCATCAACTGCCTTGTTAAAACAAGCAGAAATCTATATTAAAGCTTTATACGAATAATTATCATATTAAGAAAGGAGCGCTATGATGACAATTGAGACAATCGTTAATCAGCAACGTACTTTTTTTCTAACCCATCAAAGCATACCTGTTTCTTTTCGTATCCAACAGTTAAAGCGATTGCATCAACAAATCATTCGTTATGAAGATGATATTTTAAAAGCACTTAAAGAGGATTTAAATAAAAATGAATTTGAAGCTTATGCAACAGAAATTGGCATGGTCTACAACGAATTAAAATATATGCTAAGAAATATTCATAAATTAACCAAAAAGAAGGACTATGCAAGTCCAATTATGCATTTTCCATCGAAAAGTATGACTTACCAAGATCCTTATGGATGTGTATTGATTATGTCGCCATGGAATTATCCTTTCCAATTAACCATGACCCCATTGATTGGTGCAATAGCTGCTGGAAACTGTGTGGTTGTAAAACCTTCCAACGATTCGAGCGCAACTACAAGGGTTATTAGGGAAATATTAAGTGTATTTCCTGATGAATATATCTGCTTAGTAGAGGGTGGAAGAAATGAAAATCAAGCACTATTAGATCAAAAATTTGACTATATCTTTTTCACGGGAAGTCCAAAAGTTGGAAAAATCGTGATGGAAAAAGCAGCTAAAAATCTTACACCCATTACCCTTGAATTAGGCGGTAAGAGTCCATGTATTGTGGAAAAAAGTGCAGATATTGATTTGGCAGCTAAACGGATTGTTTGGGGCAAATTATTAAATGCAGCACAAACCTGTGTAGCCCCTGATTATTTGTGGGTGCAAAAAGATGTTTGTGATCAATTAATAGAAGCAATGAAAAAATATGCAGACATCTTCTACACAAGTCATCCAGAGTTAAATAAAGACTATCCCAAAATCATTAATCAACATCATTTTGAGCGCCTATGCAGATTGGTAAAGGATGAAGCACTAGTCAATACAGATACAAGACAAATAGGCTTAACCATTATAAAAGATGTTAGCTGGGATAGTGAGGTCATGCAAGAGGAATTATTTGGTCCTATCTTACCAGTGATGTGTTTTGAAAGCATAGAGGAGGTAATCACAACATTAAATACTAAAGAAAAACCTTTAGCACTGTATTTATTCACTACCTCCAAATCAATAGAAACAAAATTAATGAAGCATTCTTTTTTTGGCGGAGGATGTGTCAATGATGTCATTATCCATGTAGCCAACCATCATATTCCATTTGGTGGGATAGGGAATAGTGGCTTAGGTAGTTATCATGGAGCGTATAGCTTTCATACATTTTCTCATACCAAAAGTATTATGAAGAAAAGTAATTTACTTGATTTATCCATTCGCTATGCACCTGCAAGTAAATTTAAATTATGGGTTGTACGAAAATTATTATCAAAGTAATGACTATTATATAAAGGGGATGAAATGAAAGATACAAGTTTATTAGAAGCACATTATCAAAAATTCAATGAAGAAAAAAGATTAACAAGAAGACATGGTCAAGTAGAATACTTGACAACACTTCATTATATTCATCACTATTTAAATCAATTAAGTCAACCTAGGGAAACGATTCAATTACTGGATATAGGATGTGGAACTGGGAGATATGCAGTAAGTTTAGCAGATTGTGGCTATGATGTTAGTGCAATAGAGTTGATAAAATATAATGTAGGTGTTTTAAAAGCAAAAAAATCAAGTGTAAAAGCTTATCAAGGTAATGCGTTGAACTTAAAAAAATTCAAGGATGGTCAATTCGATGTTTGTCTTTTATTAGGGCCAATGTATCATTTGTTTGAGCTTGAAGATAAAGTGCAAGCCCTTAATGAAGCGAAAAGAGTAACTAAAAAAGGGGGGTTAATCTTTGTTGCTTACTTGATGAATGAATATGGGGTCTTAGTTCATGGGTTTAGAGATCAATATATTCATGAAAGTATAAAAAATCAAAAATTAGATCGAAACTTTCATATTCAAAATAGTAAAGAAGACTTATATGATTATGTACGTATTGAGGACATTGACCATTATAATACCTTGGTAGGAATCAAACGACTTCAAATGATTAGTGCAACGGGTGCTGCTAATTACATGCGTTCAACATTAAATGCCATGGATGAGGAAACTTTTGCACTATTTATGAAGTATCATTTATCAACCTGTGAACGTGCTGATTTAATGGGCGCATCGTCACACGTTGTTGATATATTAACCGTTGAGTAAGGGGGGGGAAAGAATGAAAGAAACATTTATATCATTTGTGAAAAATCAAAAACAAGCATCTATTGATTATTTGCAAGCATTAACAACCATCGAAAGTATGGATTTAGGGCCTACTACAGCCCAAAAAATGGTGCATGAAACAATGATTTCATTAGGCTTAGAAATTGATGAATTTGATACTGATGCTGATCATTTGAAAGAATTAGATGATTATTGTCCAAATAATCAACCATTTCATCCAGAGACAAAAAATTTAATTGGCTATACGCCTTATAAAGAAGGACTTCCATCTTTACTTGTATTTGCCCATATCGATACAGAAAGACATGATCATATCGGATGTCATATTGAAGGTGATCGACTAGTAGGCTTAGGAAGTGCTGATGATAAGGGTGGAATTGCGACGATGTTGTTGGCATTGAAATATTATAAAGACTACTATGGCTGTTTACCGTATAATTTAATTCTGATGAGCGTGATTGGCAAGCGTGGGGGTGTAGGAGGCACATTGATTGGATGTGATCGTTTAAAATACACTCCAGATGCTGGAATCTACTTGCATCCTGCTGAAACAGGCTTAGGCTTAAATGAATTAAAAAATATTTCATTAGGGGTATTAGATTTTAAACTTGAAACTTTCGGTAGCTTAGGTGCGCCTCATGTAGACTTAGATCCAGGGATTAGTGCGAATCATCAATTAATCGTATTAGCCTCAGCTCTAGTTGAACTTAATCAAAAGCGTTTAAATCAATATGGAAACAAAGATGAGTTTGGAACCAAATTAAATATCGGAACAATTGAAGGTGGTAAGGCTACAGGAAATATTTCCCAACATGCCTCATGTATGTTACGTGTTCATTTTGGAAAATCAGAAACCATGCAGGAGGTAGAGGACAAAGTACGAGCTTGTTTGGATGAGGCTATGGCTAAACATCCGCACTTATTCAAAGATCATGCGTACACTTTATCTAAAGGGTATTTACGTGCTAGTTTTGCAATGATGGAAAAAAATCATCCTTTATTAGATTTATTGAGAAATCAAATCACTTCTTTAACAGGGATTGAAGATTTTATCTATCAAGCACATGGGGCAAGTGATATTCGTTTACCAATGGTCCTAAAAGGCATACCAACCTTAGGGATTGGCTGTCTTTGTTATCTTCCAACCGATGAGGATAAACATTTAGAATGGATTGATTTAAATGACTATCAATCTTGTATTGAGGTGATGGCGACTACCATTGATTCATGGTGTCAAATGAATAAAGATGAAACAGTTTAAGTAATTAGACTGTTTTTTAAAGCATATTCATTGAAATATCACAGTAAACATCTATGATATAGATAAAACAAGGAGGACATTATGTTAGCTATTCAAACCAAAGCACCATCATTTTCACTACCCGATCAAAATGGGGTAATTCACACATTAGAACAATACAAAGGGAAAAAAGTTATTTTGTATTTTTATCCTAAAGATAATACACCAGGATGTAGTAGACAGGCATGTGGTTTTAGTGAATTAAAGCCGATGTTTGAATGTAAGGGAGCGGTTGTATTAGGAGTAAGTAAAGATAGTGTTAAATCTCATAAAAACTTTGAAACAAAGTTTCAACTAACTTTTCCTATTTTGTCAGATGAGTCATTAAATACTCTAAATGACTATGATGTTTGGAAAGAAAAAAAGAATTATGGCAAAACTTATATGGGAATCGTACGAACAACTTATTTAATCAATGAGGAAGGTGTGATTATATTTGCAAGCGATAAAGTAAAGGCTGCTGACAACCCAAAACAGATGTTGGAAGAATTAAAAAAATAGTATTTGTTAATATTAAAATTTTCAGGCAAATCACTTTGTAAATAGGGGCTTTCATGATATTATAGGGAAGGATTAGAGAGGTTTATTTGCCTAAAAATAAGTGAATTTTACTAGTTCTTAAAATGTAATCGCTTACCTTAAAAAGCGGTGAATAGATAGAAAATAGGAGAGGGAGTTTAATGAATTTTGAAAAAGAATGGGAAGGCTTTACCCCTGGGCGTTGGAGTGATGCGAGATCGTCGGTTAATGTACGTGATTTCATCATTAGAAACTACACACCATATGATGGAGATGATTCGTTTTTAGTATCAGCAACACCAGCTACAAAAGCGTTGTGGGACCAAGTTATGGAACTTACAAAACAAGAATCTTTAAATGGCGGCGTATTAGATATGGATACAAAGATTGTATCAAGTCTAACTTCTCATGCTGCAGGTTATTTAAATAAAGAATTAGAAACTATAGTAGGGTTGCAAACGGATCAACCTTTTAAACGTTCTTTACAACCATTTGGTGGGATTCGTATGGCTGAAACAGCTTGTAAAGAAAATGGGTATGAAGTTGACCCTGAAGTTGTAGATATTTTTACAAAGTATCGTAAAACACATAACCAAGGTGTATTTGATGCTTATACTCCTGATATGAAGGCAGCAAGAAGATCAGGGATTATTACAGGATTACCTGATGCTTATGGTCGTGGAAGAATTATTGGGGACTATCGTCGTGTTGCATTATACGGAGTAGACCACTTAATTGAGAATAAAAAAGTACAATTAGAAATATCTCATGTACGTATGACAGCTGAAAATATCCAGTTACGTGAAGAACTTTCAGAACAAATTCGTGCATTAGCTGAATTAAAAGAACTAGGAAATATTTATGGTTTGGATATCTCTCGTCCTGCTGCCAATGCACAAGAGGCTATCCAATGGACTTATATGGGTTATCTTGCAGCGGTTAAAGAACAAAATGGAGCTGCGATGAGTTTAGGTCGTACTTCAACATTCATTGATATTTATATTGAAAGAGATTTAAAATTAGGAAGAATTACAGAAGAACAAGCACAAGAATATATTGATCACTTCATCATGAAGCTTCGTCTTGTGAAGTTTGCAAGAACACCTGAATACAATGCACTATTCTCAGGAGATCCAACATGGGTAACCGAATCAATTGCAGGTATTGGGGTTGATGGACGTCATTTAGTAACGAAATCATCTTTTAGATACTTACATACACTTGAAACTTTAGGACCAGCACCAGAGCCTAACTTAACGGTTTTATGGTCTGTAAAATTACCTAAACACTTTAAAGAATTCTGTGCTAAAATGTCGATTAAAACCTCTTCAATTCAATATGAAAATGATGATTTAATGCGTGTTTCTCATGGTGATGATTATGCGATTGCATGTTGTGTATCTTCAATGAGAATTGGTAAAGAAATGCAATTCTTTGGGGCACGTGCAAACTTAGCTAAATGTTTATTATATGCAATCAATGGTGGAATTGATGAGAAAACAAAAGCACAAGTTGGTCCTAAATATCGTGCAGTTACAGGAGATTATTTAGATTATCAAGATGTCACGGGAAAATTTGATGATATGATGGAATGGCTAGCAGAACTTTATGTGAATACCCTAAATGTTATTCACTACATGCATGATAAATATGCTTATGAAAGAATTCAAATGGCATTACATGATCGTGAAGTAAAACGTTACTTCGCAACAGGAATTGCAGGATTATCTGTAGTTGCTGACTCATTAAGTGCAATTAAATACGCTAAAGTAAAAGCAATTCGTGATGAAGATGGCGTTATTGTCGATTATGAAATTGAAGGAGATTTCCCTAAATATGGTAATGATGATGATCGCGTAGATGATATCGCAGTTGATTTAGTACGTAAATTTATGAATAAAATTAGAAAATATCACACTTATCGTGATGGATATCCTACAATGTCAATTCTTACGATTACTTCAAATGTAGTTTATGGTAAGAAAACAGGAAATACTCCTGATGGACGTAAAGTTGGGGTTCCTTTAGCACCTGGTGCAAACCCAATGCATGGTAGAGATACAAGTGGAGCTGTAGCTTCACTAGCATCAGTAGCAAAACTACCATTTAGACATGCACAAGATGGTATTTCTGATACTTTCTCAATCATTCCTGGAGCATTAGGAAAAGATGATCAATTATTTGTAGGTGACATTGATTTAGATGCTTTAAAACAAGAAGCAGAATAATCAAATGACTCAAGATAACAAAGTACAAGATTTAGTAGCAATGCTAGATCAAATGATGAATGATGGTTGTGGGCATATTAATGTTCAAGTAGAGGGTGATGGTGATACACTTAGTGTAGAAACAACCAATACTACTGCTTGTAGTATAAATTCAGCTTGTGCACAACCCACAGAGCTGACATTAGAGGAGGGAGATCAAGATGACAAATAAACAACAAATTGACAACTTAGTAGATTTACTAGACGGATATGTAGAAAAAGGTGGACATCACTTAAATGTAAACGTATTTACACGCGAAACATTATTAGATGCTCAAGCACATCCTGAATTATATCCTCAATTAACGATTCGTGTTTCAGGATATGCAGTAAACTTTAACAAATTAACAAAAGAGCAACAAGACGACGTAATTTCTCGTACATTCCACGACGGAATGTAGAATTAAAGAGGCCTATGCTGCCTCTTTTTTTAAACAGATAGGAGGGTGATTGATGAAAGGGTATGTTCATTCTACAGAATCTTTTGGTACAGTTGATGGGCCAGGAGTGCGCTTTGTCGTATTCTTACAAGGGTGTCCTTTAAGATGCCTATATTGTCATAATCCTGATACTTGGAAACCAAACCAAGGTCAACTAATGGATGTTGATGAAATCTTAGAAAAATATGAAAGAAATAAGGCCTTTTTAAAAAATGGTGGAATCACTTGTACTGGAGGTGAGCCTTTATTACAAATGGATTTTGTCTATCAATTATTCAAGAAGGCTAAAGAAAAAGGGATTCATACCTGTCTCGATACCTCGGGAATCACCTTTACTGAAGAGAAAAAACAATCTTTTGATCAATTGATGGAAGTGACGGATTTGGTAATGTTAGATATTAAACATATAGAACCTCGTCAACATCGATTATTAACAGGACAGGATAATCATAGGATTCTAGCTTTCGCAACCTATCTTAAATCAATTCAAAAGCCAGTATGGATTAGACATGTTGTGGTAGAGGGTTGGACTTTAAATGAAACGTATCTGTATGATTTAGGATACTTTATTGGAGGTTTAGATAATCTAAAAGCACTAGATGTATTGCCTTATCATAAAATGGGTAATTATAAGTATGAGTCTTTAAATATGAACCCACCTTTACTTGACACAAAAGAAGCAAGTAAAGAAGATGCAGAAATGGCAAAACAAATCATTCTTAAAGGAATGAAAAAACGACTAAAAGAAAAAATATAGTTCTTATCGATACTATAGCCCGATAAAGTCGATCTATAAATTAAGAATTAGACAATACTACACAAAACCACTTAGAAAGCTCTAAGTGGTTTTGTAATATATAAGTTAGTTTATTTTAAAATTCAATATAAGCCAATTAAATGATTTTTGCTTTCTTATCAATTTTTGATCTATAAAGATTATGCTCATTTTATTTATTCTACCTCTAAAACCCTTGAAAACACTGTAATTACTAGCCTTTTTCTAAGGTTTTAGACCTTGTTTCCCTTATTTTTGCCCTTATGAATATTTAACAAGGGAAACTTTGATTTTTATTCTAATAATAGTACTGCATTTTTCTTTGACTCGCTAGAGCCATGTGCGTAAATGTTCATTGTGGTATTGATGTCTGAATGTCCTAGTAGTTCTTGTACATCTTTTGGCTTTGCCCCATTTTCCAGTAATCTGCTTGTATAAGTATGCCTTAATTGATGGAAATGATAACTGTCCATTCCGTCAATCTCTTTTCTGATTGTGCGACCAATACTTGATACTGTTGCGGGGTTTACAAATTTGCCCTCTTGCCTTAGACATACAAAATCAATGCACACATATTCACTGGTCAGCTTTTCACTTACAGGAAAACAAAAAACTTGATGATGAGTACGGTTTTTATCTTGAACTACAGTGTAGTAATTTTTCAAATAAAGTTCTCCGTATTTTTTCTCATTTTTCAGTTGTTCTTCTTTTGCATCTAGTAAAATTTTAAGTAGTGCATTTCCAAAGTAAACAGTCCGTACTTTCTTGCGTTTTGTTGGACCAAGTGCAATACATTTCAAATGATTATCATAAGCAATGCTTCGTCTAATTGTGATACATCTTTCTTCAAAATCAATATCGCTCCAAGTCAAAGAGCAAACCTCGCCTAATCTTTGCCCTGTATAATACGCTATTAAGACAGGTAGCAATGCTGGGTTATTTCGTTTCTTCAGTTCAGCTATAAACTGGTCAAATTGTTCATCTGATACAGTCTTTGTTGCTATAGCTTGTTCTGTTCTTTGCTGTGTAAATAGCTCGTAATTATCATTTGAATTTCTATTTACCACATATTGCATTGGATTAAACGATATGAACTTTTTCGGAAATACTGCAAATGTAAATGCACCTCTAAGTACTGCACCATAAACATGCCTTGTCCCGTGACACAACGCTTTTTCGCCATCATTACCTGTTGCCAACATATCAAAAAATGTTTGTAGATT
>JAWXUG010000019.1:0-15975 GCA_044432885.1 Erysipelotrichaceae bacterium
TGCTTTTACTTTTTGTTCAACTGTATATTTGTTTTTTCTGGACATAATAAAATCCCACCTCCGTAGATCCATGAAATTTTATTTATTTCATTTGTCTACTTTAGTGGGATTGTATCATAATAGAAAGACTTTTTTCTTTAGATATAATCAAAATTTAGTGTTGTTTTGCAGTGTGATGAAGATCAAAAGAAGATTAATCATTTTCGGAAGAAAATGTAATTTCATCATCACTAAAGTAATCCAATTTCAATATAAGTTTAGAAACATCATACATTTCATAGTAATAATTAAAATCATTCATTGCATCTTCTGCTAGATAATCGTTATAGAGTGTTAGTTCATCAGTGACTAATTGATAGGTAAAGTTATCAGTTGACCATCTGCCCCAGTTAGAGAAGTAAAATCCATCATAAGATGCATCAAATATGTCACTACCTAAAATAGTTTCTCTATCATAGTCTAGATTAAACATATTTGCAATCGTTGGTAATAAATCTAAAACTGTAGCAGTTTTTTCATAGGTTGATGCATCAGTTGCACTGTTGTAAATATATAATGCAGTGTATTCGTTATTTTCGCTATATTCAATTCCTGTTTGTGTATAGAAGTCGCTTCCTTCTTCATAATCTAATCCTTTTACAATGTGATCACCAAAGAATACAAATACCCAATCATCTAGTTTTCCGGCATTTTCAAGGTTTGTCATTAAAGACTCTAAAGCTTGATCAAGGTCCATATTTTTAGCCCAAAAAGAGGCGTAGTCATCTGTAATATCTGGATATTTTTCTTTTACTTTGGCAATGTCTTCATGACTTACACCAACTGACGTTAAATCATAGGGTTGATGCCCACTATAGGTAATCCAAAAACCCATATATTGAGTTTGTGTTTCAACCAAAATCCATTGTAAGACATTCATTAATTCTGAATCAGAAGATTCGCTTTCTAAGCCTAAGTAATAAGAATCAAAGAATCTAGAATAGCCCAAATTAGGAAATAATATTTCACGATTATAATAAGTTCCATAATTATTATGGAATGCATTCGTGTTATACCCTGCTTCATTGAAAATAGTTGCGAGGGTAGTAGAGTAAGTGTTGTAAGGGTAGGTGTATGCAACCGCATACCCATCTGTATTAGGGATGAGAGAGGTATTTGCCATAAATTCAGTGTCACTAGTTGACCCTGTTAATAAAGGGGTATTGAAATTTTCGACGGTAATCCCTTCATTTTTCATCTTCCATATGGTAGGTGTTAAATCAGGGTCTGCAATCACATCTATATAAGATTCGGCTTGAATAAATAAAATATTTTTGCCTTCAAAAATCCTGGTATAATCATTGGTTATTGGTTCACTTAAATTGTTCAAAAAACTTTCAACACGCTCATAATCTTCTTGTGAAAATAGTTCAGTCTCCATTAATGTTTGCGCATCCCGATAGGCAAACGTGATTAAGCCAAAGGTGTCCACAAATTGTTGGGTATTTGGAATAGATAAGTAGATATAATAATCTGTTTCATTTAAAATAAATACATCTTTATCTTGTGTTGCATTTACAGCATCGTTGAATAGATTGAACTGTGTCATTAAAGGGAAACAAAGCAATAAAATCCCGAGTTTATAAGGGACGCGCCACCAAATTTTAAAAGTGTCTCTTTGTAAAAAGTAATATAGAGCAAAAAAGAGTACACAAATAATCCCAAGTACTATAAAAGGCAAATAATCATCAAAGCCGATGAATTCTGCAATACTATCACTAACCCCTGTTACTTCACTTCGTAGTGAAATGGCAGTACTAAATCTAAAATACTGATTAAAAGCACGCATATAAATATCTTGAGCTACAAGATATAATGTAAATGCAGTCCCATAAATAAATAAAACCAAGCGGTTGAGCATAGGACCAATAAACCAAATAAGCATAAGGGCAATTAATAAAATACAATTGTACAAATAACCATCAAATACCGAGTCATTTAAATAAACTCCTTTCACCCAGTCAAGAAACAGTATCATAGATAGCGTAAAAAAGATTTCGATTGCAAAATATAATACAATCTTTATGTGTTTTTCATTTATTTTCATAAAAAAATTTTACCATGGTAAATATTATTTAACAAACACTTATCCAATTTTATCTTGTTAAAAAATATAAAATTTTATGAGTAAGCACTAGTAACCGATAATTTATAGACTATACGGATGGTATTTGGTATAATTTGAGAAGTAATTTAAAAGTAATTAGGCTTTATTAGGAGGATAATATGGCAAAGATATTTATTACAGGTGGAGCAGGGTTTATTGGTTCAACATGTTCAAAAAGATTATTAAACGAAGGGCATGAAATTGTTGCGATAGATAACTTTAATGCTTATTATGATCCATCATTGAAAGAAAAAAATGCTGAAGAGGTTAAAACAGTAGCAGCGATGAATAAGTCGAATTATCAACTTATTAAAGGGGATATTCGAGATGCTGATTTAATAGAACAACTTTTTTCTAACCATCAATTTGATGTTGTGATTCATTGGGCAGCTAATGCTGGCGTGCGCCCTTCAATTGAGGATCCTAAATATTATGTAGATGTGAACATCAATGGTTTAATGAATGTGTTAGAAGCGATGCGCACACATGATGTAAAAAAACTGGTGTTTATTTCGTCATCAAGTGTTTATGGAAATAATAAAAAAGTACCATTTAGTGAAATGGATATTGTGGATCATCCAATTTCGCCGTATGCTGCAACGAAAAAGGCGGGCGAATTGTTATGTCATACTTACAAATCTTTATTTAATATAGATACCCATTGTTTACGTTATTTTACAGTCTATGGACCTAAACAAAGACCAGATTTAGCGATTAATAAATTCACACGCTTTATGCTCAATGATGAAGCGATTCCTATGTTTGGTGATGGTTCTACATCAAGAGATTATACTTATGTAGATGATATTGTAGAAGGCACCATTTTATCAATGCAATATTTATTAGCGCATGATGATGTTTTTGATGTGTTTAATCTAGGTGGTTCCAATCCAATTAGTTTAAAAGAAATGATTCAAGTGATTGGCAATGCCTTAAATATTGAACCTAAAATTGAACAATTGCCTATGCAACCAGGTGATGTCGATATAACTTATAGTGATTTTTCACATGCTAAAGAAATTTTAGGATATAATCCTAAAACAAGTTTTGAACAAGGGATAAATAACTTTGTCTCATGGTATAAAAAGGAGAATGGATATGAAGCCTAAGATTTCTATTGTTGTTCCTACGTATAATGTAGAGGCATATATTGCGAAATGTTTAGATTCATTGGTTCAACAAGATTACGAAAATTACGATGTTCTTGTCGTAAATGATGGATCACCAGCAAACGAGCAGGTGATTATTGATCAATATGCCAAACAATATCCTACAATTATCAAATCTATAGTTAAAGAAAATGGTGGATATGGTAGTGTTTTATCTTTAGCGTTTTCAACAAGTGATGCTGAGTATGTATTGGTATGTGATCCAGACGATTATCTTGATCAAAGTGCGCTAAGTACATTGTATGCTTACATGAGCGAACATGATGCTGAATTGGTAGTAGGGGCTAAAAATTTAGTATATAGTGATAATGACGAAATAAAGTATGATGCTTCTTTTAATGCGAACTTTACGCATTTAAAAGACCATCATTTATATCATAAACAAGATAAAGATTTTGAAGCTTTATATTTTTTAGAACCATCCCCTCATAGTAAGTTATACAAAAGATCGATCGTAGCACAAATACAGTTTCCTCAAAAGGTAAGCTATACAGATAATTTGTTGTTCTTTTATACATTAGCTAAAGTGGAAAAGGTGGTTTATTGTGAACAAGCATTATCTTATTATTTGATTGATCGTGCTGGAAATACTAGGACGGACTTAAACCCAAAGATTATTGATGCATGGGTAAAGGTATTTACGAATATAATGAGTCAGGTAACAGATGCTCAAGATATTTTCTATTATCGTATGTTTGAATCTTTTTATTCCATTTTTTATAAGGTAGATACAATTAAGGGAAATGATACTGAAAAAATCGAAAAATATCAATTGATCTATCAGTTTTTAGAAATGCTAATCCTTCATAAAGAAGCCATTCTTAATAAAAACAAAGATTATCAAAAGGAAAATACAGTTATTTTAAATCAAAAGGAAAAGCTTTTAACAAGGGAAACCTCTAGAAAAATGTATGACACACTTGTGATGAATCGTTTGAATCGCTCATTAAAACAACGTGTGAAATCAAAAGTGATGAATCATGAATCTTTAAGCAAACTATATGATATTTATCATTTTCACGCAAAATATCATAATACGAAAAATGATGAAAAAATGATTTTACATCCACAGGTTATCTGTGAATCTTTAAATCATGAAGATGTGAATTTCTTTGGATACTATGATAAACCATGTATTGCTTATGGGCATTCATTAACACATCGTGTAAATAGTACTAAACTAGAGTTGAATCAGGAAATTGACATATTGGTTGACAAAGAAAAAGTGTCAAGCAGTAAATCTTGGAATTGGCAGCAAGGTGCAATGAGTAGTTGGTTAGATGAGAATCATATTATCCACAACGATTTTAGCGGTACTCATTATATAAGTAAGATTGTTAACATTGATACAAAAGAAGTGAAAATAATTGATTTTCCAATTTATTCATTAGCTAAAAACAAAACGTTTGCACTTAGTTTAAACTTTAATCGTTTAGCACAATTAAGAGCGGACTATGGTTATTTTAATCAAAAAGAAACCTTAAATAGTTTGGATACTGATGGGATTTATTATGTTGATTTAAATAACAACACCCATTCTTTATGGTTAAGTTTAAGGGAAATTAGTAGTTTCGAACCAGAAGAAACGATGAAAAAAGCAATCCATAAGGTCAATCATATTGATGTCTCACCTAATAGTGATCGTGCGATTTTCTTGCATCGTTGGTATTTGAACGATGTAAAGTATACAAGATTAATGATGGTAGATATTTCAACTAAAACCATGCATGTTATGGCAAGTAATGGTATGGTAAGCCATATGACTTGGGTAGATAATGATTGCTTATTTGGCTATTTAAAAGGAAATAACCAATTTAATGGCTATTTCTTTATTGATATGGATAAAACACAAACGATGATAACACATCCGTTACTTGTAGATGATGGGCATCCAACGGTATATAATCGACGTTATATTGTAACGGATGCATATCCGGATTATACTTGTAAGAGTAAACTGATGCTTATAGATACATTTAGCAATGAAGTGACCTTGTTAGGACAATTTTATAGTGGAAAGGCATATCAAAATACGAAGAGATGTGACTTGCACCCGCGCTTTAATAAAGAGGGTAAAGGAATTACCTTTGATAGCGTATGTTCAGGCAAGCGAGAAGTATACCAAATGAATTTAGAATTATTAATCAAAGAATCATAAACTAGGAGTAAACATGAATACAGTGATAACTACATGTTTGATTGTAATTGGCGTATCCATTATTTCATTAGGATACGGGGTTACAATTAAAAAGAATAGTCATTTGACCTATCAAATAGCGATAGGTTTTTTGGCGTATTTGGGATTCTTTCAATTATTTGCCTCTGTTATGGTAAGATTTGGGTTTTCTAGAAACATTATTTTAGCTTTTAATTTATTAATGGCATTAATAGGTGTGTGCTTATTGGTGGTAAATCGCAAGAAGATTAGTAAACCTAAAAAAATAGAGTGGTTTGGTTTAGTTATCTATTTAATGATTATGATTACTTTAGCTTACAATAGTACGCTTGGTATTGAAAGTTTTGATACACATCATTATCTATCCATGATTAATGAGCATCAAGTGAACGATTTTATAGGTAAGGCTGTCTATTCGACAGGGGACTTATTAAGTAGATTAAATGTACAATATGATTTTCAAACCTATTTTGTTTTTTGGGCAAACATTTTAAATCTACAACGTATTATAGAAATTATTGTTTCTCAAAGTGTTTCGATTAACATTCAACTATTCATTTGGGCAAGTTCCATCATGTATTTTATCTTAAGTTTTGCCTTATTCTATGAGGTGATAACTTACTTTAAAGTAGATAACAAAATGGCTAAACTTGTTTTATCAATATTTCCATTTTTATTCTTTTCAACCCCTTATTATGTAAGTGCCCTTGCATTTTACGGGAATACCTACCGAACGTTAATTATCGGATTCTTATGTTTTGAAATGTATAAAACGTTGAGAAATCAAACCTATACTCTTTTTAACATAAGCATCTTGAGTATGTTGGCAAGTGCAGCAATTTCAGTGAGTTCATCAAGTTTGTTTATTCTAATTGTTATCTTTGGAATTCTTGTGAAAATGATGTTGGATGAACCCACAGTGCAATTGGGAGTCAAATTTGGCATATTATTAATTCCTGTTGTTCAATTTGCTTGGTACTATATTGGAAATGCGCTTATTCCAGTAGTGATGGTATTTTATCTATTTTTGATTATTTATGATTATAAACTCAATGATAGAACACAAGGCTTTTTAAGGGGATTAGTAAGTAATATTTTATCTTTTATCCCAATATTCTTTGTGTTAATTACCGCTTATATGATGTATAAAGGAGAACTTGGATTTATTTTCTTTGAAAAACATTCTTATATGGATATGGTTTATGATTATTTTCTATTAGATACCCTTCAATTAGTTGTCTTAAATATTATTATTTGGAGCTCAACGATTTATTATTTAATTAAAGGGGAAAATGTTCGTTTTAAAAGATATTTAAGATATTTTATATGTATTTATAACCCATTAACCTATGGGGCAATTATAAAGTTTTTGGCAAGTGATGTTTATTATCGTATGATTGATGGTTTGTTTAACCCATTTACTTTATTGTTGTTTGTTTATGGGATGTTGACGGTATTACATAAACACAGCACTTCATTCAAAATGATACTTTCAATATTTATTTTGGTAACAGGTTATTTTACAGTAGAGCAAATGCTAAATAAATACCATCATTATTTTATTCCAGAAGAGGGATATGATAATGTCTTAAAAGGCTATACAGAAGGTTTGGAAGTGGCTCAAGCCCTTTACAATGATATCAATTATTATCAAGTGGAGGATGCGCGGGTATTATCGCAGTTTTTAGAAGTGAAAGCTTATGTACCAACCATTAACCTTTCATTAAATTATCGTACTGTACAAAGCACGAATGCTTACGGTATTAATAGTGTAGAGGATGAATTATTTAGGGTGTTTTATCCAAGACTTAACGCAGAAATGGAAACCTTTGTTCAAGATACAGATTATTCAAGAGCTTGTGCTCTAATTGCAGAAAAAAAACCAGATTATGTCATTATGGATAATGAAGAAAATTATTTAATCGCAAAAGATTCTTATGTCATATTAAATGCTGAAGTTTCAGCATGTTATGGAGAATCGATTATTTATACAAATGATAAGTACACACTCTATCGTTTGAACTGGGATGAGTAAATACAGAAGAAAGAGGAAATAGACTATGCAATATTTGTTTTATCCATTAATATTATTGGCTTATTTTGAATTACTAGGTCGTTGGGTATTGATGAAATTTAATCATAAAACCTTTGAATTTTCGTTTGTAGTGGGGTTTGCCGCTTTAATGGGTGCAATGTTTTTGCTTTTATGGCCAATTACTGCTTTGAATCAATCTTTTTATCTTTTATTAGCAGCCTTTTTACTTATGATAGCAGCATCTATTATTTGTATCATTAAGGATCGAAAGCTAATCGATTTTCATTTTAGTTGGAAATTATGGACATTAATGATTGTTATGTTAATCGTTCAAACCTATATTTCTTCCACAAGAACATTGGGAGAAGTACACGGATTTGACACGTTGTATTATTTAAATATGATTGATTTTAATATTGGAAATACTGCACTAAACTCTCTTCATCCACATTATGGAACTTATCCAAATATTGATATTCGCTGGCATACGTATATTTTCCAATCTTATTATTATTTTGTTCCTGTTGTGATTTATATTTTTAGAACTTGTTTATCTTTTGTCGAAATTTCATTTTATACGCTCCCTGCATATATTTGGGGGATGCAAATTCTACTTAACGCTATTTTTGTGGCTACAGGAATCATTTGTATTCAAACATTAAAAGAAAAAAACAAAGGGTTACTGGTTGGCTTGTTTTTATTAATTATTTTCTTTTTAGGAAATCTATATTACAACAATGCCTTAGGATTTATTGGAAACAATTTTAGGATGAGCATTCATGCCATTTCAACGATTGTATTATTTGAATATTTTAAAGAATATAAAAAAGAATTACTGTGGCTATTCATATTGTTGCAACTAGGGCTATGTGGGGTAGCATCAACTGGAACATTCTCTATTGTTTTTGTGTTATTTGCTTTATTTTTTGTGTTATATGACAAAGAAAAAAACTTATTAAAGTATTATGCAATCTCATTATATGTTCCCTTGCTCACTATCTTAGTCACAAAGTTCTATGTAAAAGCATGGATATTTATAGGAGCAGCAATATTTTGTGCATTGGTGTACTTTTTAAATGATTGGATTTTAAAATTATTTCAGCATAAGACAGTACGTATTGGTAGTATTATTTTAGTGTGTTTAATTCTATATGCAGGTTCTCTTGTGTTAAGTGGTGATTTAATTAATATACAATTATTCTTTACTAATTATAGTGAAATTGCTGATATGTCATGGGATTATTTTATGTTTAATGATTTGAAACATTGGTTATTTAACTTAATTGTGTTAATTCCGTTTGCTTATTATATTATAAAAAATAAGAAACATCCTTTTTCAATCGTCGCTTTTATACTTATGATTACTTTTTTTAATCCTTTATTTAGTTATTTTATGAATGTGATTAACTGGGTGTATTATCGTGCTTATGATATTTTAATCAATCAATACACCTTATGTTTATTCATTGTCTATTTATACCATAGTTTAAAGAAGACACAGGTAAAAAAACTGCTTGTATTAGGGTTATTAGTAGTGTCAAGTGTACTATCAATCATTCAAGTACAAAGCTTTTATCATGCTAGTTTTATTCCAACAGATACTTATAACTATATATACAAAATTGATGATAAAGAGTTAGAAGTTATTTACAATGTTGAAACGATGATTGAAGATTTAGGCATTGAAAATCCAGCCATTATCACAAGCACTTTCTACATGCCAAGTTTTATCGATGATTCAACCTATTTATTTGGAAAAGAAAAAAGATATAACTATGATGAATTTGATGAGGTATCCTATGCATTATATTTAATTTTATTTCCGGTGGATTATATCTACGATAATTTTAGATCAGATGATATTCCTGATTATCAAAATACAGTAAACTATCTTCAAGCATGCGATTATGACATTTTAGTGGTTGAACATGGGCTTTATTACGAAAATGAAGAAACAGGAGAATACCTTCCGATTACAAGTTTAATTGAAGCAGATGGTATCTATGAGAAAACCACTTATTCAACTTCTAAATATGCAGTCTATTATTTAGGGGACTAAAATGCATTTTAATCAAAGGATAAATGGGGTATAATAAAAACATGAAAAATACGATTAAAAAATTCATTACCAAAGAAAATATCATTATTTTAGCTACAATACTTGTGGCACTATATCCTATTTTAGAATTGGATTATCTAGCCTATGATTTTTTAAATTCTCTTGGTATTCCAAGGCTTACAACCATTATGAAGTTTATTGTGTTGCCACTTTTAGGGTTATGCATCTTTTTAGCGTTTGAAAAAAATAAAAAAAGAGCTTTTATTGGATCTGGAATATACGCAATGATTTTTATCATTTACTTCATCTTGCATGTTCAAGTAGCAGATGGACTACAGTATTCTTTAAGACTAACCTCTAATTTTGTATTTAGAATAAGTGATGAAGTTATCTATTTTGTAACCTTACTAATTCCGCTTATTTATGTTTGGTTATTTCAAATGATGGATATAACAGAAAGAATATTGAAGAAAGTAGTGCTTGTAAGTTCAATGGCAACAGCCCTTCCTATATTTCTTTCAAATATATTTATTTTCGGGATGTCTACCTATGAAGGCTATACGATTGATTCTATTTTTTCATGGTTTTCCTTACCATTTAATGAAGAATTAAATCATCCAAGATATTATGCATCAAAATTTTTCTTTGAGGAAGGGAATACCATAGGGGTTTTATTAATTATGGTTTTACCATTATTATATTATTTCTTTCTAAAAGCAGAAAAAAGAAAAGAAAAGCTAGGTATTGCAGGGTTAATTATTATTCATAGTCTGGCGATGATTGTGTTGGGTACAAGAATCGCCACCTATGGCGCTATGTTGGTTCCTGCAGTGATTTTAGCAGCCTATTTTGTATTAATTTTATTAAAAAAAGAAGTATTTAAAAAAGCGTTTATAGTTTTTTCAGTTGTAATGATCGTATCTACAAATCTTATATTGCCTTATACGCCTGCATATCAAAATCAATTATTAGATGCAAGAGATTATGGATTTATCAAGCTAGACTCACAAAGTTTAGCCGAGGCTGAAGATGATCGTAAAGGTGGAGAAGATTTAGAAGCCTTTTCAGAAGAATGGATTAATTTTTATGTTTTCATGTTTGAAACCTATTCTTATCTAATTGGTGTTACTCCACCGGTCTATTATACGGAATGGTATGATTATCGCCATGACCCTAAATTTTGGGTAGATTTGGCATTAGATTATGAATTGGAAGAAAGAGTAAACGGAAGACAGGTTCAGCAAATCTTTACTGATTATAAATATGATCAGCTAACAAGCTACGAAAAAGTGATGGGTATGGGTTATTCAACCTTTATGAATGGATCGATTGTATTGGAAAAAGACTTTGCACAACAGTTTTATACGCTAGGGTATATAGGATTTGCGCTAGTGATGGCACCATGGTTAGTCCTTGTTGCAGGGTTGGGTATATTGCTTGTAGTAGGTTATAAAAAAGGAAGTTGGAACTTATTGAATGTCTTGTTAATGATGTCTTTATTGGTAGGCTTATTAAGTAGTTATACGAGTGGTCATGTAATGGATGAAATGAGCACAAGTTTATTTATAGGATTATGTTTAGGTGTTTTAGTGAAAAGGGTGAGAAATGAGTATGGAAAGTAAAAAAGTAGCAGTACTGATTCCTTGTTATAATGAGGAATTAACCATTGGTAAAGTTATCCAAGATTTTAAAAAAGAATTACCAGATGCAGATATTTATGTTTATGACAATAATTCTAAGGATGACACATCAAAGATTGCATGTGATAATGGTGCAATTGTCTTAAAAGAGTCACGACAAGGAAAAGGGAATGTTGTACGTTCAATGTTTCAAGATATAGAGGCTGATGTTTATATCATGGTGGATGGAGATGATACCTATCCTGCTGATGAAGTTCATAAATTAATTGATAAAGTGAGTAATGAAAATGTAGATATGGTCATAGGAGATCGTTTAAGCAATGGTACCTATGCGTCAGAAAACAAACGAGGATTCCATAATTTTGGTAATAATCTTGTACGTACATTAATCAATAAATTATTTGATAATCAAATTTATGACATTATGACAGGATATCGTGGGTTTTCAAAGAAATTTGTTAAGACAGTGGCTATTATGTCACCAGGATTTCAAATAGAAACCGAATTAACTATTACCTCTCTTGTACATCGTTATAAAGTGTGTGAAGTACCTATTGTTTATAGAGATCGACCAGATGGTAGTGAATCTAAATTAAATACTTTCAGCGATGGGTTTAAGGTGTTAATTACTTTATTTGACTTGTGTAAAGGGTACAAACCATTATTGTTCTTTGGTATTATTTCGATGATCATAGGAACGCTAGGATTATTGGTAGGTTTTCCGGTTATTCTAGAATTTATGCAATTTCATTATGTATATAAAGTGCCTAGTGCTATTTTAGCAAGCTCTTTATTGATTATTAGTGTGTTAATCATGATTTTAGGATTAATCACAGATCATATCAGTAATCAAGAGAAACGTAGTCATGAGTGTTCAGTTAATCAATGGATATATCAAGAAAACAAAATCAATCATAAATAAGGGATGATGTCATCTCTTATTTTAATAAAAGTACTATAAGGAGGAAGTTATGGCGAAACATATAGATTTAAAAATGCTAAAAAAGATTATATTGTATACGGTAATATGGGGAGTATTAGCCCATGGTTACAGATATTTAAATGGGATATATTCACATGACTCTGTAATGGTTTTCCAAGAAGAGTTTGAGTGGCAATTTTCTTTAGGAAGGTTTTTACAACCACTATATCTTTTGCTTAGAGGTAACATCATGTCTTCTTATTTGATAAGTATGATTTCACTTCTTTTCTTATCTTTTTCAAATTATATTGTTATAAAAATGTTTCGATTCAACAATAAAGTGGCACAGATTTTAATTTGTGGAATTATGAGTACAAATTATGTCCTAACATTAAGCTATGCAACCTATATGCCATGGGCAGACATATTTATGATTGCTTTATTTGCAGCTGTATTAGCGGTTCATCTATTTGATAATTATAAGTATGGATATTTGTTTGTTCCTTTTTGTATTATTGTGACATGTGGCTTATATCAAGCATATTTCTCAATGACAATTGTTTTATTTATGTGCTTATTAATAAGAGATGTCTTTGAGCATCAAGAAACTAAAGTAATTATTAACAAAGGATTAAAAGCGATTGGATTAATGTTGATAGGGTTAATTGCATACTATGCGGTATATAAGTTAAGTTTATATGTTTTTGGGTTTAGTGCAGCAGACAGTTATAATTCAATAGAGGTTTCCTTAACATCAGATGTATCTATACTTAATGTGATAATTCAAACCTATTGGTATGTTGTTTATTCTATTATCGCCCCTTCTACATTTAATTGGGTAATATCAAGTTTAGCAACCGCTGGATTAGTTATCATTACAGGAATTAGCTTATTGCGTTATTTAAATAATAGTAAACTAGATAAATTAACGATTATTTTATCAGCAATTACTTTATTATCGCTTCCATTTGCAATGAATATATCTCAGCTCTTATCTCTTGGTGGGGTGTCCCATGGATTGATGGCCTATGGATTCATATTTTTTTACATCGTTTTATTTATTATTTTAAATTATACATTGAAAGAAGAACTAAACAAAAAGTTTGTATGTTGGAGTAAAACTTTAGTTGTGGGATTGGTAGCTATTTTATTATGCAATAATATCATCTACGCGAATCAAGTATATTTGTTAAAAGAATTAGAATATGAGAATACACTATCTACACTTACAAGGATTATAGATAGATTGGAAACTTTCGAAGATTATGTTATTGGAGAGAGTGAAATTGTATTTATAGGTGAGTTGACTGATTCTGATCTTGCACTAGATAGAATTGGATTTGAACACATATATGGAGTTGGAATTGTTTCTGATTTTGCGTTAACATATCGTATAACCTATACACACTTCTTTGAGTCAATATATGCATATCCAATTATCATTGCGGACGAAGAAATAGAAGAAAGTTACGAAATGAAGCAAGAAGTGCAAGCTATGTCCTCTTTTCCATCTTTAGATTCTATTCAAACGATTGACGGGAGAATTGTTGTTAAATTAAGTTAATAAAGCTTTTCTAAATATTACACTACTAGTAGTGTATCCCATTAAAATCTTTGATATAATGTACCCATGAAGAAAATATTATTTGTCAACGATGAGATGGTTATGGGTGGGGTAAGTAAAGTTTTAAACAATTTACTGACGCATATCGATACTGAAAAGTATGAAGTTTCATTATTAGTATTACATTGTCATGGGGAAATGTTAAAAGATGTACCTCCACAAATAAAAGTGATTAAAGGTACATCATTTTTCGATGTCATAGATACACCAATTGAAGAATTGATAAAAGAAAAAAAATGGGGTTTGGTATTTAAGAAAATCAAATTGTTTTTACTTATGCGTAGCGGGCTTATAAACTATGTTATATTCAACGAAAGACAAAAAATGAATCTATGTCACCATGATGTTGAAATAGCATTTAAGGAAGGTTTCTGTAGCGTCTTTGTAGGTTGTGGAGAAAGTGACATTAAGATTAATTGGGTACATGCTGATTACAAGGTTATGAATTATGCTAAAAACTATATGCAGCTCATGAGAAGAGTGCTTAACAAGTTTACCTATCATGTTGCGGTATCGAAAGTTGCAGCATCTAGTTTTGAAGAAGTATTTAACCTAGAACAAAAAGTATTGGTGATTCATAATATTATAGAGGCAGAAAATATAATAGGAAAAGCGGATGAAGAAATCTGTTTTAGAGATGAATTATTTAGTTTCATAAGTGTAGGACGTTTGCATCCTCAAAAAAGTTATGATCGTTTAGTTAATGCATGTGACAAATTAAAAAAAGATGGATATGTATTCAAAGTATATATTATAGGCAATGGTGAACTAGAACAGAAAATAAAAAAACAAATTAGTAGTTTATCACTAGAGGATACAGTTATATTATTAGGCAGCCAGTCTAATCCATTTAAATATTTAAAACAGGCTGATTGTTTTGTGCTCTCAAGTATATACGAAGGGTTACCAACAGTTGTATTTGAATCAATGATTTTGAAAGTACCAGTACTTGCACTTGAAGTAGCAGGCGTACAAGAACAACTGCAAAACAAATACGGAATCATCACAAGAAATGATGAAGAACATCTGTATTTGGAAATGAAAAGAATCCTAGATAACCCCTCAATATTAGAGATATATAAAAATCATTTAAAGCACTATCAATACGATAACGAAAAAATACTATCTGAGATATACGATATGTTTGAATAAAGAAAAAGCCATATATTAGGCTTTTTTTATTTTGAATTTGAATTTATTTATCAGTGTTTTTGCTACAGAAAGTACATATTTAAATTGCTCTACTTTAAATATAAAAGATAAAAGAATATAGATGAACATACCTAAGGAAATTTGTAATCCTAATATTAAGATATTTGGTAATGCAAGGTATTGTAACCACCATATACTAAAACCCATTGCAGTTGATAATAAAATAGAAGGTAAAATATCAGTTAATTGTTCATAAAAACTGTAGTTAATGAAATGTTTATTTGGATATATATTGATAAACATTTCAATAGGAGTAACAATCAATGCAGCTAAAGTGATACAGTATACACCATAGTGCATAGATAAAAGAATAGAAATGATACCAATTATTTTTTTTGTTATTTCTACTTTTAATAATACATCACTTTTTCCTATCGCTTTAAGCGTAGTTGTATTTGTGGTTTGAATAGGTAAAAATGCATATATGATACAAAAAATCCTTAAATAAGGTACAATTTCTATCCATTTATCAGTTAACACAATGCTTACTAATGGTTCTGCACATACAAAAAGTCCAACCATACAAGGCCACAGCATATAGCTACTAGTGCGAATCGCTTTTCTAGCCATAAACTTAACATTATCGAGATTATTTTGAACATTAGCCATCGCTGGAAGTAAAACATTGTCTATAGTACTATTAATATTAATAATAATCAGGTTAGGAAATTGCTCACCTTTATTATAATAAGCAAGGTCTGCAGTAGAATACATTTTTCCGATAATTAAATTTCTTAAACTTGAGTAAAAGGTACCTAATAGAGTAGAAAATAATATTTTCCAGCCATATGAAAATAAGCTTTGCAATCTTTGAAAAGAAAATATGAGTGAAGGCCTAAATTCAACAGTAAACCAAAGCACAACGGTAGAGCCAATTGTTGCGGTTAATGTTTGAGTAACCAAAGCCCAAACGCCATATCCCATATAACCCATTGTAATACCGATTATTGCAGATAAAATAGTACCTGATAAAGTGGAAAAGAAGAATTTCT
>JAWXUG010000020.1:0-11042 GCA_044432885.1 Erysipelotrichaceae bacterium
TGCCAATTAAGTGAGCTTTTGCAATATTTAATTTTTCTTCTTCTGTGTACGAAGATAATTGAATAATTTCAAGACGATCTCTTAATGCCTCTGGAATTGCGTCTAAATAATTAGCAGTTGCAATGAATAATACATTAGATAAATCATAGCTTTCTTCTAAGTAATGATCACTAAACAATTTATTTTGTTCTGGGTCAAGCACCTCTAACATTGCACTTGATGGATCCCCTTTATAATCACTTGCCATTTTATCAATTTCATCAATTAAAAATACTGGATTAATTACCCCTGCTTTTTTCATTCCTTGAATAATACGTCCAGGCATACTTCCTAAATAAGTACGACGATGCCCTCTGATTTCAGATTCATCCTTAACGCCTCCTAAAGACATTTTCACAAATTCGCGATTCAATGATCTAGCAACAGATTTTGCTAAAGAAGTTTTCCCAACACCAGGAGGACCTACTAAACATAAAATAGGACTACTTAATGAGTTCGTCATTTGCTTAACAGCAAGATATTCTAAAATTCTTTCTTTGACTTTTTCAAGTCCATAATGATCTTCATTTAAAATTTCTGTAGCTAAATTTAAGTCATGATTATCATCTGAATGTTGATACCATGGTGTTTTTAACAACCAATCTAAATACGTACGAATAACACCTGATTCACCTGATGACTGTGGCAACATTTCGTAACGTGCTAATTCTTCAAGTGCTTTTTGTTTAACATATTCAGGGTAAGGATTTTCTTCAATTGTAGCTCTAATGGTCTCGACATCGTCAGCTCCATTAGGTACATCCCCTAGCTCCTCTTTGATAGCACGTAACTTTTCACGTAGAAAATATTCTTTTTGATTTTCATCAACACGATCTTTCACTTTTTGATTAATTTCATTTTCAATGATGTTTAGGCGTTTTTCTTCTTCTAAATGAGAAATGATTTTAAATAAACGTGCATTCACATCCAAAGTTTCAAGTAAAGTTTGTTTAACTTCAATTGAAAATGGATAAAATTGAGCAAATTGATCACTAAAAATATGAGCGCTAATCCCATTTTTTAATTCTTGAATAATTTCTTGTGGAAAATTTTTACCAAGATTTTTTCTTTGTTCAAATTCACGTGTTAATCGTTTAATTAAGGCAAGCTCTTCAAGACTATCACCATGTTCTTCTTTAACAACTTCAATATCTGCAAATAAGATATCTTTATAATCATACATGCGTATTAATTTAGCACGTTCTAAACCACTAAATGTAACCCTCATAAAATTATCTTTTGTACGCGTAGCCTTAATATGCACTAACGTTCCAAATTGATAAACACTGTTAGCACCAGGATCTTCTACAAAAATATCATTTTGACAAACCAAAAATAAATGGCCATCAAAGTTTGCATTCGCTTCTTCTACTGCTTTTAAACTTTTTTCTCTACCAACCTCAATAATTACATCTTGGCCAGGAAATACAACAATCCCCCTAGTACATACAACTGGAAGATTTAAATTAAATTTTTTATCTTGCATTTTTTACCTCCATTTTAGGAAAAAAGACGCATCGCGTCTTTTATTGCCCTTTAACAACAGCTAATGCTTGTTGTAATTTTACATCATATGAAAGGTTTTCACTAGGAATAAGCTCTTTTACTTTATCCACTTCCATTTGGTATTGGTCTGCAATCTTTTGATATTCTTCATCAATTTGTGCATCTGTTACTTCGATGTTTTCTACTTTCGCAACTTCTTCAAGTACTAAACGTAATTTAACGCGTTTTTGAGCATCTGTTTTAAATTGATCTAACATTTGTTCTTTACTTTGACCAGTCATTTGCATAAATTGATCTAAGCCAAATCCTTGTTGTTGTAAACGCATACCGTAGTCACGTAACATTTCTTCACATTCTTCAGTAATCATTACTTCAGGAATATCACATTTTGCGCTTTCGCATACTTCATCAAGTACTTTATTTAACGCTTCATTTTCAGCTTCTTGATCTTTACTTGCTTGTAAATTTGTTGTGATATATGCAGTTAGTGCTTCCATTGTTTCAACATTTTCAATGTTAACATCTTTTGCTAAATCATCATTTAATTCAGGAACACGTTTTGTTTTAATTTCATTTACTTTTACTTTGAATACAACAGCTTGACCTTTTAAATCTTCAGCATGATATTCTTCAGGAAAGCTAACTTCAACATCTTTTTCTTCGCCAATTGTGCATCCTACTAATTGTTCTTCAAATCCTGGAATAAATGAACCACTTCCAATTTCTAATGGATGGTTTTCCCCTTTTCCACCTTCGAAAGCAACGCCATCTTTGAATCCTTCAAAGTCAATAACAGCAGTATCTCCATTTTCTACAGTTCCTTCTTCTTTAACTTCAAGTTCTGTATATTGATTTTGTAATTTAGTTAATTCAGCATCAACTTCTTCTTTACTTACTTCTGTTTTTTCGACATTATATGGTAAGTTTTTATAAGCACCTAATTCAACTGTTGGTTTAACAGTTACAATAAATGTTAAATCAACTTGTTCAGCGTTTATATCGTTTACTTTTAATTCAGGACGAGCAATTAACCATAAATCATGCTCTTTAATACCTTCAGTTAGTGCATCTTGTGCAACTACATCCACAGCTTCTAACCAGATTTCTTGAGAGTTAATTTGTTTAGCTACCATGTTTTTAGGCGCTTGCCCTTTGCGGAATCCTTTAATTTCTACATTCTTTGCTAATTTATCGAAAGCTTTATCTTGGGCTTTCTTCCAAGTTTCTCCATTAATGATAACATTTAATTCACCTTGTGAATTTTCTTTAATTGTCCAATTTGACATATTTTCCTCCTATTGTATAAGCCATATAATTATACCAAAATTAAATTAAATATCAATCTTTTGACTGATTAGTTTAATTAAATATCGCCTATCTATTCTATTATTATCTAAAAATGTGGTAATTCCTTCATCATCACTCATTAATTCCATCAAATATACCGCTATACTATTGGCAATAAGTGAAGCTTCATCTTCACTAAAGTTCATTGGCAATCTTAAAAATGCTTCATTTAAAAGACATTCTTGAGCCATGATTAGTAATGACGGTTGATCATTTCCAAAATAAGAGTCTAATATATCATTAGCAGTAGAAAATCCATCAGATTCTTCAAAGACTTCGACATACTTTGGTACAAACACAATCTCTTGTCCTAAAACATTCACTTTAAACTCCTCACTAATTTCTTGTCTGATTAAACCATCAATAATAATACTTTGTGCAGGACCATAATTTTTACTGTCGAAGTAATGCTGGATAATTTCGAAATGTTCTCTTAAATTTTTAAAGCTCAAGGTATATGCAGCCTTAAGTTGTGTTACTTCATCTTTAAATAAGCCATCATAAATTTCATCAATACTCATTTCTTGATGAGTACTTGTATCTTTTAAAGCCCATGTTGTTTCTTGATATAAAATGTTTAACTTCTTTAAAATATCATCAGGAATATAGGGCATTTTAAGTTCTTGATTAATTAAAGCAAGTGCTTCCATATATCTCTTATGTTCAATCTCTATTTTTATTTCTTCAATAATTTCATCATAGTAATTCATTTAATCACCTATCATTTTCTATTTCTTCACTATTATAACAAAAATATCATTAAAATGAAAAAGTCAAAAATTCATTTTTGCTATTGAAATCTCAAAGTATATTTGTTATTATTATCAAGCGTCATATTTAAAGTGTCTACGTAGCTCAGCTGGATAGAGCACACGCCTTCTAAGCGTGCGGTCACAGGTTCGAATCCTGTCGTGGACGCCATTTATAAAAAAGCGACTGTGAATATTCACAGTCTTTTTTTATGTTTAATAGGATTAAGAAATATCTATTCTTTGCACATTAATGACATCCTCATTTGTTTCAACCACACAATAACATGGATTGCTACGATCTCGATTATAATTTAAAGAACCGGGATTAATAAGGTGAACACCATCAATAATTTGATATGAAAAAACATGAGAATGTCCATAAAAAACAAAATCACAGTCATAGCTTTCTGCTTTATCAAGAAATAATTGAATTTGGTTTGTAAACATATGTCGATGACCGTGAGTAATATAAGCACGATGCATTCCCATTTCTAAGACTTCCTCAGCTCTTAAACCATTATAATCATTATTTCCTAAAACAGCTGTATAGCCGCTTAATAGGTTTTTATCCATTTCACTATCTCCACAATGGATAAAATAATCTGCATCACTATGTAATAATTTTATATCATGCACGATTTTTTCTAGTCCATGATTATCTGAAATAACGACGATTTTCATTCCTTCAAAAACACCTTCTCTTCCCTACCAAATAAGTTTTTTATTTCTAATTCAAATTTTTTAACATCCTTAGATGTATAAATGCTAAGCTTACTCATTGTATCTTTACTAAATTCAAAAGACAAGTGATTTGAATTAAAGATTGGAACATGATAAAAAGATTCAATCATTTTTTGTACAAATGGATAATGAGTACATCCTAACACAATCGCATCAGGTTCAAAATCAAGAGTCGAAAAGACTTTTGATAAATAGTTTTGAATTAAAGTGTAATCCACTTGATTCTCTAGCATTTCTACCAATTCATCTAATGCAAGACCAACTACCTCATTATTTTGAGTCTTTAAATTTTTTTGATATACGCCATTTGAAATCGTTAAAGGTGTAGCCAATACCAAAATGCGTTGATATGAAGTAGTATTTATTTGTTGCGTTGTCTTATCGATAATCCCTTCAATGTCAACACCATCTACTTCGATTGATAACGCACCAATAGAACATGCAGTATTGCAAGCCACTACAATTTTATCAACACCTTGTTTTTTGAGCCAAATAAAATTATTTTCAATAATCCTTAACAATCCTTCCTTGTTTTTACTACCATAGGGAGCATTTTTTTGATCCCCTAAATACAAGTATTCATGATTTGGATAATTATTTATTAAAGAATATAGCACCCATAACCCGCCTAGTCCTGAATCATATACTGCAATTTTCATCCTTCTATTTCCTCATCTAAAAACTCATCTTCCTCTACTAAATCATTTTCTTCATCCACTTCATCATTTAAAATAGGTCCTTTGATTTGAGTAGCTAAGTCAACTCCAAAAAAACGATAATGTTCATTGCGAGGATTTTTACCTGTATATTGTCGAGTGCCTTCACTATAGGTCTGTGTAAAACCATAAAGATAAGCATGATCTAATAACCATTGTCCTTGAACGGTAGCATTGAAATCTTCAACACCTTCACCATTGACTGTAAAATCAATAGCTAGACCTAATTGATGTTCACTGTGTCCTGGCAAGTCATAATCTGCAATTGTATATCCATTGCTTAAAGCTTGTTTATAGATGACCATTTCATCGTTATAACTACGATAAGCAGCATCGATATATAGTCCTCCACATGGTGTTATTTCAAGTTCCTCACTAATTACTGCACACATTGCTTCTAAATATGTCAGTGCCTCTGCGTTTAACAGCAAATCGTCCTCTTTCAAATGATATGAAGGGTCAATCACTTCAAGATTAATAGCATTGGTTGTAAAGACCGTGATTTGATCATTAAGCATCGTATCATATGCATATGGATTAGTTGACAAAGTTGCATTTAGATCAAAATCAGAACGATTACTTACCCAGTCATGAACTGTAATCCCTGAATAAACAGCTAATAAATCAGAAATTTCGTCGATGCTGTATTGTCCATAGGAATCTTCTACAAGTTCAACGATATCATGAGGTCCTAGATCCCATGAAAGCTGATCTATTTCATTGTATACATCACTGTGATAAATATTAAAATCTTCAGCAGCTATAAAACGAATGAAGTAATTAGGCTCTATTGAATATTCTATAATATATTCGATTTCATCTTTTATAAGATATTCTTTTATTAATTCTCTAGCCGTATCATTATCATAAGGATAACGAGACAAGGTATCAAAGTTTCTAACCATAAGCCCAAAACATACAAAAGAGATTATCGTAATCAATGTTACAAATATTAACTGTTTTGTTTTCATTTGCCCCTTCTTTCCGACTAATATTATAACATTAATCTTTAAATAGCCAATCGTTTCCTTTAATAAATTCCTCACTTGAAAGACCATTATAGTCTTTTTGTCGCAATACTTCATAGGTACATATAGCAACACAGTTACTTAAATTAAGTGATCTTGCATCTTTTACCATAGGGAGTCTTGCTAAATGTTCTGGATACATTCTTAAAATTTCTTTAGGAATTCCAGTGCTTTCCTTACCGAAAATTAGGTAAACTTCCTCTTCATCTTTAAAATCCATAGATGACGGTGGTTTATTACCATATCTTGTAATAAAACAAAAACATCCTTTGTTCTGCTCTAAAAAACAATCAAAGTTATCATAAACTTGCATATCTAAGTGTTCACGATAATCCATACCACTTCTTCTAATTTTATTTTCATCTAAAGAAAAACCAAGCGGTTTAATTAAATGGAGTTTTGAACCTGTAGCAACACAAGTTCTCATAATGTTTCCTGTATTTTGAGGAATTTCTGGTTGATATAGTACAATATGAATCATGTTATTTCCCTTTCATTCTATAAGCAATTAATGTGAAACCGCCTAACATCACTAGATAAATAGATGTAATTTTAAAAACTAAATCATAAAAAAACTGCAATGGAACCATACGAATAAGCAAATCAGTTGCAGGATTCAACAACCACAAATCATTACTGAAGAAAATCAAATGAAATGCAGTCCACACTTGGTCAAAATCAATCAAAGCCAAGAGAATTAATGCAATTAATCCTGATGCTAGTACAAACAGCGCTTTTATATAATTTACAGCTAAAATATCAAACTCTTTTTTAATTAAAGCATAGATTAAAACACTTCCAAACAGCAAATAAGCAATCAATTTAAAGTTTATAACATTTTGATATAAGATTTTCACATCAACCATATGGTCGATTTCTCTTTCATTGAAAAAAGTTCTTTCTTCTCCATCAATGAGTGCATAGACAATTAAATCCTCTTGCTCATCTTGAATATAATCCAATAGATGTGCTGTGACAATCATTAAATCATCCTCACTTGTACCAATACTTTCAGCAATAGATAGCTTTTGATATTCTGAGTGAAAAAAAGATAAATCAAAAGACACCCAATCGATTGATTGTATAAATAATGCAAGCATAAACAATATACTTGATGTAATGTAAATTCCTTTTTTAAGCATTTAAATGCTCCAATAATAAGCATAATGCATTATATCTATGACTAATTTTATTCTTTTTTACAGGGTCAATATTCGCTAAAGTCGTTTGCTCAGGTTCATAATAGAAAATTGGATCATAGCCAAAACCATGTTCCCCTATAATTTCATGGGCGATCGTTCCTTCAATCGTTCCTGTAAATACGTATTCACTTTGGTCAGGATAACAAATTGCCATCGCACAAACAAATCGACATGTTCGATCAGTATGTTGATTACACAGTTTGATGATATGCTCATTTTTCACTCTATAGGATGTATCATTTCCCATGTATCGTGCAGAATAAATGCCAGGTTCTTTATTTAAGCAATCCACTTCTAAACCTGAATCATCAGCTACGCAAATTCGATTCAATTTTTTGGCAAGATATCTCGCTTTTATTAAAGCGTTTTCTTCAAAGCTTGTGCCATTTTCAACAATTTCTTCGTCAATGCTTAAATCAAGCATACTTTTTACTTCAATATTCAATGGTGTTAACATTTCTTTAAATTCTTTTACTTTATGAGGATTACTTGTTGCAATATAAATTTCTTTCATGGTTTACCTCTTTTTAACTATGTTATAATGATAAGGGTGAAATTATGAAATATCAAGAATTTTTAAATCAGATTTTTAAACAAGAGGTCATTCTTGAATCTACTGGAAAAGGATTAACAAATCAAATTTATCGTACAACCGTTAATGATATCTCCTACATTGTGCGTATTCCGTATGAAAATGATGCTCAAATTATTAACCCTCTTCATGAAACGCAAATTTTATCTATTATAAAAAAATACCCTTTGGATGTCAAAGAATTTTATTATGATCCAATTACAAGAATTAGAATTACCTACTATGAGTCTGAGGTAGTTGATTTTCACGAATATACTGAAGATGATGCCTTAAAAAAAGTAGCGGAACTTCTTTCAATTCTACATCATATCCCTGTAACGATTGATTCAAAATTTTTACCAGTAGAGCGTTTGCTTTCTTATAAGAATCAAATAAAAAATCCAATATATGATTTATCATCTTATCAATACATTATTGATGATATAAAAAATATGAAGTCTTTTTTATGTATTTGTCATAATGATTTAGTAAGTGGCAATATCTTGTTATCTAAAGAAAAACAATTTTTAATTGATTATGAATATGCCGGCCTAAATGACCCCTTGTTTGATATAATGAGTTTTATTACTGAAAACCAAATTGAAGATGAGCAGCAACGTACTCAATTTTATCAGTATTACTTTAAAGAAAACCCTAATCCATCAATAATGAAACAGCTTTTAGCGTATGAACGATTCCATAATTTATTATGGCTATATTGGGCAATGATGATGGCAGAAAATAGAGCTGATTCAATTTATTTAGAAATTGCCAATGATAAATATCAAGCACTTAAAAAAAGTGTCTTAAAGGAGGTCTAATGAAACATATTTTTATAGTAAATCCAACTGCTGGTAAATCAAAACCCGATGAAATAATCACAATGATTAATACTATTTGTACTACTCATAAAGTTGAGTATGAGATAATACAAACCAAATATCGAAAACACGCAACGATGATAGCATCATCCTTTACAACAAAAGATGACGTTACCCTTTATTGTGTAGGTGGTGATGGGACTTTAAGTGAAGTCTTAAATGGAATTGATCCTAAAGTACCTATGGCAGTGATTCCATGTGGATCAGGTAATGATTTTTACAAAATGTTTGAAGAGACTCCCTCACCTATAAAAACCATTATAGAAAATACGCTATTTGGATCTAACGCGCAAATTGATTGTGGAATGGCAAATCAAAAGCGTTTTATCAATTGCTTCTCTACAGGTTTAGATGCAGATGTAGCTGAACATGCACATCAAATGTTAAGAGAAAAAAAAGCAACTAAAAACATGGCCTACATCAAAAGTGCACTTCTTCATGCATTAAAACCAAAAAAATTAGAATTAGTGATTACTTTGGATGAAGAAATAGTCGAACAAAATTGTTTATTGGTTGCAGTTATGAATGGACGATATTATGGAGGTGGATTTCAACCTGTCGAAAATCCTTCATTACAGGATGGACTTCTTGATGTCTGCGTGATCGATTTTATTAAATCATCAAAAATCTTTCCTTTGCTCGCAAAGTTTTATCAAGGCAAACACACAAAATTAGATATATGCAAAATAAGACAAGCTAAAAAAATTACCATTGAGTCAAAAGATATGTTATTGATGCAATGTGATGGTGAAGCATTTTATACAAATAAAGTTGAGCTTTCATGTATGAAACACCAGCAAACCCTACGTATACCAAGTCATATAAATTACAATTAATCATTATTAAAATGTGAAATGTAAAAATGTAAAATAAATGTTAAATTTATTAAATCTATATTAAATATTTGTAAATTTTGTTAAAATAAAAAAGTTAAGGGGATGAATTATGAATTTAGCATGGGAAGCCATATTAGGCGGATTTGGATTATTTATTTTTGGTATTAAGTTTATGGGAGATGGCCTAAAGAGTGTTGCAGGTGATAAGTTAAGAGACTTTATTGATAAATACACTTCAAAACCATTAAATGCCGTTATTATAGGTGCAATCATTACAGTACTTATTCAATCAAGTAGTGCAACTACAGCGATTACAATTGGGCTTGTACGTGCGAGTTTAATGAAACTTGAACAAGCTGCAGGTATCGTTATGGGGGCTAATATTGGAACAACGGTTACAAGTTTTTTAATAAGTTTGAAAATTGAAGAGTATGCCTTATTTTTTGTATTTATAGGTGCCTTATTTCTTGTGTTTGGAACAAGAAAAAAATACCGCTATATTGGCGAGATAGTTTTAGGGTTCGGCGTTTTGTTCTATGGGTTGAGTATTATGGGAGATGCGCTAAAACAATTAAAAGATGTTCCGGAATTTATTGCATTTGCTGAAACAATGGCTGAAGTCCCTATCTTAGGATTAGTTGCCGGTACAGTAATGACTGCATTAATACAAAGTTCTAGTGCAGCAATTGGGGTAATTCAAAAAATCTATGAATCAGGTACATTGAGCTTTATGGCTGTATTACCATTTGTCTTCGGTTCAAATATTGGAACAACAATCACCGGGATTATGGCAGCATTGGGAGGGTCTTCTGCGGCGAAACGTACTGCAGCTATACATACCTTATTTAATGTAATCGGAACAATAATGGGAATGATTTGTTTGGTTCCCTTTGCGAATTTTATAATAAAATTATCGACTACATACGAAATCGATGCAATGATGCAAATTGCTATAGCTCACATTATATTTAATATTGTTACTACGATTATATTCTTTCCATTCCTTGGAAAAATGTGTGACTTTGTTAAGAAGGTCATCCCTGGTAGTCAGACAGATCGTATTGATGTCAATATAGATACATTAGATGAAAATCTACCTCATCAATTACCATCAGGAGCACTTGAAGTAAGTGAGCAAGCAATTATCAAAATGACCAATGTTGTTAACGATGCACTTATTTTATCTAGAGATTATTTTAGAAATAAAAAACCAACATCTGAAGATAAAGAGCTTGTTATGCAACAAGAAAGTCTAATCAATAGCCTAGATAAAAAAATTACAAAATACTTAATGTTAATTTCTAAAGAGAATTTGACGGATCGCGAAGCTGCAGAATACACCTTGGATCTTGAAGTAATTAAGAATCTTGAACGTATAGGTGATTTATCTGTAAATATTGTTGAATTCTTTGAAATGGTATAC
>JAWXUG010000020.1:11052-15570 GCA_044432885.1 Erysipelotrichaceae bacterium
GGATGCTAAAGATGAAATAGAAAAAATGTTAAGTCTACTCATTTCTATGTTGAATGATGCATTAACTGTATACATGACTCATGATTATGCAATGTATGAAAAAGTAATGCAAGATGAAAATTATATGGATTTACTTGAATATGAAGCACGACAAAACCATTTCAAACGTATAGCAAGTGAAAAATGTTCAGCATCTGTTGCTGGATCTGTATATTGCGATATTTTAGGTAATATTGAACGTATGGGAGATCACACTTGTAATATTGTTAGAAAAGTTGTCAAAAAATTAGAAATTGCTAATCCTAATCAAGAATAATGAAAGCGCTCAACGGCGCTTCTTTTTTAGTTAGTTGAAATTTACTTTCTTTCTTCGTGTAGCTTCTTTCATGGTTAACCCTGTATCATAATCCAATTGTCTTTCTTCATTCATTTCATTTTCTTTTTGCCTTGTATAACCATCATTATGCCATGTGTTTATTTTATCCTTTCTCCAAGGACGTACTGCCCATTGATAGCCACGATATAAATCACGTGTTTCATTCATATGGTTTAATAATTGATCATGAAGATTATTTCTAATTTCAGAATATGAGTCATCATATATTAAATTTGTTACTTCATCAGGGTCATTTTTCAGGTCATAAAATTCATCAGAATCTAATAAATGAATCACTAACTTGTAGCGTTCACTAATAATTCCTCTCATCATTTGTAAACCACCAAATCCGTCATGGTCAACTTCATAGCGAGTAAATTCAATATATACAGCATCATTTACATGTACGCTTGTATCATAGATTTGCTTAAGAATGCTCCTACCTTCTAAAGTTTTAGGGAGTTGTAAACCCATATAATCAAGAACAGTAGGCACGATGTCTATATGAGATGCCGGTTCATAAACAACCTTGTTTATTTCTCCACCGCGAATAATAAGTGGAATATTGGCTACTTCTTTATAGGCTGTTGCGTTTTTCATATTTAATCTATGTGCATTCAACATATCTCCGTGATCTGATGTAAAGATGACTATGGCGTTAGGGCATGATTGATTGATTAAAGATAGTACCCTTCCTATTTCATCATCTACAAAGGAGTTACACCCCAAAAATAAGGATAAATCTTTGGAAGAAGTTCTTAATTCATCTGAAGTTTTATTAAGGTTGTTTCCAGCCCATAAACGTTGCATTAGTGGTTTATTCTCTAAATTATCACTGAATACAGGACTATCTTTAAATGTAAAGCCATCATACATTGTATTAAATGGTTTAGGACATAAACTTGGACCATGTGGTTCATCATATGACAAACAAAAGAAGAAATCTTCATCTTGATATTTATTTAAAAAAGATAAGGCTTTATTTGTACAACGATGCGCATACGTAAAAGATGCGTCCATATCTTCGTGATAGGAAGTATCAGACTTTCTAGACAACACTCTTTCCTCATCACTCAATTCATCAAGATAACATTTCATATCATACCAATATTCATTATCCCAACCATCTGGGCATTTTCCTAGTCCAAAATAGTCACCACCATCAAGATGCCATTTCCCAACGTAACCACAATGAATACCATGTTTTGTAAGTCTTTGCCCAAGTGTTTTTACATTACTAGCCATCGCAATACTATTGGTAACCATACCGTTAGAATGCGGGAATAAACCTGTGAAAATGGCACTTCTAGCAGGACCACAAACAGGCTGACAACTATAAGCATTTTCATACCTTATCCCCTGTTGTGCTAACAAGTCTAAATTGGGTGTAAACATTCGTTCATCACCATAGCATCCAAGCATGTCTTTTCTTGTGGTATCTGTCATAATTAAAATAACTTGTTTTTTCATATATAACCTCTTCTAACTATATTATAAGATTAAATAGTAGGATTTTAAATAAAAAATGACCCGAAGGTCATCTTAATTATTCTGCAGCTTCAACTACTGGAGTTTCTACTGTTTCTTCAACTACTTTTTTTGCTTTTGTAGCTTTTGGTTTAGCTGGTTTATTTGCTTTTTCAATTGCTTTTTTAGCAGTATCTACAATTTTCTTAAATCCAGCTTCATCGCGAATAGCGATTTCACTTAACATTTTTCTATTAATTGATACTTTAGCTAATTTTAAACCATACATTAATTTTGAATAGCTAATATCGTGCATTCTAGCTGCAGCATTGATACGAGCAATCCATAATTTACGCATTTCTCTTTTTAATTGTTTACGATCGATATAAGAATAACGAAGTGAACGCATTACTTGTTCATTGGCTGTACGGTAAAGTAAGTGTTTTGAACCGAAATAACCTTTCGCTAACTTTAAGACCTTTTTACGTCTGTTACGTGTTGGTGTTGAACCTTTTACTCTTGGCATTTTCTATTCCTCCTTCTTACTAACCTTGTAATAAATCCTTGATACGTTTGTAATCGCTTTTTGAAACCATTCCTGATTTTCTTAATTGTACTTTTTGCTTATGTGTTTTGTTTGCAGCAAAGTGAGATGTATAAGCATGACCTCTTTTTAATTTACCAGTTCCTGTAACTTTTACACGTTTTGCTAATGTCTTTTTTGTTTTCATTTTAGGCATATTATTTGTCCTCCTTATTTTTTTTCTTAGGTGATAATACAACAGACATTGTATTTCCCTCTAATGATGGTCTTTTTTCTACATTTGAGACCTCAGATAATACTTCTACGAATTCGTTCATTACCCTTCTACCTACTTCAAGGCGAGTAATTAAACGTCCTCTAAATCGCATATCAATCTTCACTTTCATACCATCTTCAAGCCATTTTCTTGATTGTTTAACCTTTGTATCGAAATCATGTTTATCGATCACTGGTGATAATCTTAATGGTTTTACCTCAGTTACATGTTGATTTCTCTTTGCTTCTTTGGCTTTCTTTTGTGATTCAAAACGATGTTTTCCATAGTCCAATATTTTACATACTGGTGGATTTCCGTTTGGTGCAACGCATAATAGATCAAGATTATTTTGGTAAGCAGCTTCTAAAGCTTCTCTACGCATCATAACACCTAATTGTTCTCCATCGACACCAATAACCAAAACTTCTTTAAATCGAATATTCTCATTAACTAAGTCTTCAGACTGCATTCTTTTAGTAATAATTGACACCTCCATTTTTCAAAATAAAAAGCCGGATCCCTCCCGCTCTATGATTTCATTAATTAAAATTAATTCATCAGTAGCATATACCCAAGTCTTAGGACATCAGGTGAGAAGCGAGTTCTTCTTTCCACATCTTTTTATTACTTGATTATGATAGCATGATTCCATGAGTAAGTCAAATAATTATTTTAAAAAACACAATGTAATACCCCGATTCACTCACAAATCTGGGTATTATCTGTATTATTTAATATTTACTCTTTCAAAAATAGTATCAACATTTTTCAAATGATGAGATAAAGCAAAACAATCTTCAATTTCCTCAGTTGTTAAAACTTCATTCACACGTTTTTCTTGACTCATTAATGATTTAAAGTCAATTTTATTTTCCCAACTTTCAATGGCTCTTGGTTGTACAATGTCATAAGCCTCTTCACGTGACATACCGTTTTCAATAAGTTTCAACATAAATCTTTGAGAGAAAATTACCCCATAAGTTTTGTAGATATTCCCTAACATATTATCTTCAAATACGGTTAAGTTAGACAATACTTTAGCATATCTTTTTAACATGTAACTCATCAAATTAGTAGCATCCCCACTAATGATACGTTCTGCACTTGAATGAGAGATGTCTCTTTCATGCCATAAGTTAATATCTTCATAAGCGGTCATCATATACCCACGTAAAACTCTTGAAATCCCACACATATTTTCTGAAGCAATCGGGTTTCTTTTGTGAGGCATTGCACTTGATCCTTTTTGACCTTTATTGAAATATTCCTCAACCTCACGTACTTCTGTACGTTGTAGGTGTCTAATTTCAGTAGCAATTTTTTCAACTGAGGATGCGATTAGTGCCAAAGTTGCATAATATTGAGCATGACGATCGCGTTGTAAAACTTGTGTAGAAATTTTAGCTGAATTAATTTTTAATTGTTCACATACATAATCTTGAACAAATGGAGGTGTATTGGCAAAAGTTCCTACAGCACCCGATATTTTCCCTGTTTCAACCATCTCTCTTGCATTTTTAAAACGTACTAGATTACGATTCATTTCATCAAACCACAATGCAAATTTCAAACCAAAAGAAGTAATTTCAGCATGTACACCATGAGTTCTTCCCATGCATGGCGTATATTTATATAATAAAGCCTTTTCTTTTAATACTTCAATAAAAGCAAGTAAATCTTTTTCTATAATCGTATTAGCTTGTTGATAAAGATATCCATATGCAGTATCCACTACATCTGTACTTGTTAAACCATAATGTATCCATTTTTTTTCAGGACCCATTTTTTCACTTACCGCTCTTGTAAAAGCGACTACATCATGATGGGTTTCTTTTTCAATTTCACCAATACGATTTAAATCATAATCCGCATTCG
>JAWXUG010000021.1:0-15439 GCA_044432885.1 Erysipelotrichaceae bacterium
TTCGTAATCATCAAGTAATCTTGGTGAAAGCAGATAGATTTGAGAGGTAAAAATGATTAATCCAGTTTTTATTACAGGGCATAGAAACCCGGATACAGATTCGATTTGTTCATCAATGGCCTATGCCAATTTAAAACAATTGCTAGGGGAAAATGCGATTGCATGTCGATTAGGGCCATTGAATGAAGAAAGTAAATTTGTTACTAAATATTTTGATATAGAAGGACCTTTATTAATTAAAGATGCAAGGGCACAAATACGCGATATTGTGTTTGATGAACCAAAATTGATTCATCAAAATTCAACGGTTAAACAAGCGTGGGACATGTTACTTGAAACAAGCAACCGTTCTTTAATTGTAGTGGATGATAAAAAGCATATGCAAGGTATTTTATCGACTTCTAATTTGGCAATGATAAGGTTGCTAGATACAGATGAACTCAGTGATTTAATGTCTAATGCCACAGCTGAAGAAATCAGTCAAACGGTAAATGGAAGCATTATTTATTGTCCAAATAAGTTTGCTACAAATGGTAAAGTTTATATTACGACATTGTTGGATAAAGCAATGGAAATAGATTTAAATAATACGATATGTATTACTGCTCACAGTGATGAAGAACAAATACAAATTATTAAAGCAGGGTGCAAGTGTTTAATTGTTACCTGTAATCAAGAAGTACTATCTTATGTAGTGGAAATTGCCAAAGAAAATCAATGTGCGATTATTCGTTGTGAAAATGATACGATGCGTACCTCTAAGGTAATTAATGAGGCGTTTCCAATTCATTTGATTAGCACAAAAAATCCATTTAGTTTTACGGATACAGAATTTGTAGAAGATGCTAGTAAGAAAATGGCTAATGTTCGATTCAGAAGTTATCCTGTGTTAAATGCATATGGAGATGTTGTGGGTCAAATTTCACGTTTCCATCTACAAAACTATCGACGTAAAAAATTCATTTTAGTAGATCACAGTGCAAGAAATCAAAGTGTAAGAAATATTGATGAGGCGGAAATACTAGAAATAATTGATCACCATCATATTGGTGATATTCAAACGGATTATCCTGTTTTCTTTAGAAATCAAAAATGTGGGTGTACTGCATCAATTATTACCCAAATGTATAAAGAGAATGGGGTAGAACCAGATCGCACGCATAGTGGTGTTTTGTTAAGTGCGATTATTAGTGATACCTTATTCTTTAAATCCAAAACAACAACTAAATTCGATATAGATATTGCACATTGGCTAGCGGAAAAAGCAGAAGTTAATATTGAAGAATATGCACTTGAGTTATTAGGAGCATCTGTAGATATTAAAGATGCAGACTTGAAGGCTGTATTAAAACGAGATTTAAAATCTTATACAATGGGTAAATATAGTGTTGCGGTTGGACAAACCAATTATCGTGATGTTGAGGATATACAATCGATTATGGAAGATTTCATGAAAACATTAGAAGAAGTGCAAGTTCAAAAACAATATGACTTACTTATTATGATGTTTACTCAGGTAACAGCAGAGGGAACGATGTTTGTATACACTGGGCCACTAAGTTATGTTATGGAACAAGTAATCGAAACAACCTTCAATGAGAATAGAGGATATGATCACGACATTATCTCTCGTAAGCAACAATTAATTCCTAAAATGGGGCAAATACTAAAAAATATATAGAAAAGGTAAGCACAGCAATGTGCTTTTCTTTATGTGAAAATTACTAAATAAATTATTTTTGAACACATTAATAATAAAATATAATAACTTTTTCATTGATATTTTCATTGTATTATGAAATCAGTAAGAGAGGATAATCAGATATGAATTTAAATTTAATTTCAAATAATATTAGAAAGCTAACCGTTGAATCGATTTACCAGGCACAAAGCGGGCATCCAGGGGGATCACTATCAATCGCAGAGATATTAGCGGTACTTTACTTCAAAGTAATGAATGTAGATGCGAATAATCCTGAAGATATTAACAGGGATCGATTTGTGTTATCGAAAGGACATTGTGCACCTGCATATTATGCAACACTAGCGCTTAAAGGATATTTTGATGTGGAGGATTTATCACGTTTGAGAAGTGGTCATGAAGAGTTACAAGGACATCCTTCAATGTTAAAAACAAAAGGTGTAGATTTTTCAACAGGATCATTAGGGCAAGGCCTCTCAATCGCTAATGGAATGGCACTATACGCTAAGAAAAACAATAAAGATTATAAAGTGTTTTGTTTATGTGGGGATGGAGAAATTCAAGAAGGACAAATTTGGGAAGCAGCTATGTTTGCTCCTCATTATAAATTAGATAATCTTATAGTGATAGTAGATTACAATGGATTACAAATTGACGGTAAAGTTGAAGATGTAATGAACCATCATAGTATTTCAAAAAAATTTGAATCATTTAATTGGGATGTAATTGAGGTAGATGGACATGATATAAAACAATTAGAATTGGCTCTAAAAACCTCATATCAAAAAGCAGATAAACCAACTTGTATCGTTGCTAAAACGACAAAGGGTAAAGGCGTTTCTTTTATGGAAAATCAAGCTGGATGGCATGGCGGAGCACCAAACAAGGAACAGTTTGAAATGGCGATGAAAGATTTATGTAAAGGAGAATGTCATGACTAAAATTGCAAATAGAATTGCTTACGGTAATAGTCTTGTTAAATTAGCAGAGAAACACGATTTTTATGTAATGGATGCTGATTTATCAAAGGCTACAGGCACAAAAGCTTTTTATGAAAAATATCCAGAAAGATTTATTAATGTAGGAATTGCTGAGCAAAATTTAATGGCAACAGCAGCTGGCTTATCTTCATGTGGGAAACCCGTTTTTGCATCAACTTTTGCGATGTTTGGAGCAGGCAGAGCTTATGAACAAATTCGTAATAGCATAGCCTATACAAATGCAAATGTAAAAATAATTTGCACCCATGCAGGTGTGTTGATAGGTGAAGATGGTGCATCTCATCAATGCATTGAAGATTTATCGTTAATGAGAACCATACCAAATATGATTGTGGAAGTGCCAAGTGATGCCTTTATGGTAGAAAAGATGATAGAAGCATCGATGGCTTTTGAAGGACCATTTTATGCAAGAATGGGTAGACAAGATTTAGAAACTATTTATGATGAATCTCTTAATTTTGAAATTGGAAAGGCAATTAAGTTAAAGAGTGGGAAAGATGTTCATATTATTGCTTGTGGAGAATTAGTAAAGACAAGCCTAGATGCACGAGAAATATTATTATCAAAAGGAATCGATGCTAGTGTAATAGATATGCATACGATTAAACCTATTGATAAAGATATGCTTGAAAAGTGTATTGAATCGGGAAAATTAATTGTCTCTGTAGAAGATCATAATGTGATTGGTGGTTTAGGGAGCGCTATTGCTGAAGTAATCGCAGAAAAAGGCAGAGGTAAGTTAGCGAGAATTGGACTACAAGATGAGTTTGGTTGCTCAGGTAAAGTGAGTTATCTACAGGAATATTATAGTTTAACAGCTGAAAAAATTGCAGAGAGAATCGAAAGAGAGATGAGATAGGATGAAACATATTGTCGTAAATTTAAAACGCTTTGATATTCCTAAAAGTTTGAATGGTCTATCTGATAGTGAATATTCAAAAGAATATATTTATTCTATTTTAAATCCTTTGGTAGAACCATTAAAAAAATATGAAAATTATCTTTTTGATTTCTATATCCAAGAGGCGCATATCCTAAATGCTGTGGAGATTGTTAAAGATAGTACAAATATTCGCATTGGGTGTCAATCGAATTTCTATGATGATGTTTCAAAAGGGGGTAATTTTGGAGCATTTACATCACATAGAACAGCAAGTTCAATGAAAGCAATGGAATGTTCTAATAGTTTAATTGGCCATTTTGAAGAGAGAAAACACTTAAATTATTTATATTCATTGGCAAATATAGATGGTCAGGAAATAGTTAATCGTATTTTGAATAAAGAGATTAAAATGGCTCATGCCCAAAACATGGAAGTATGTTATTGCATTGGTGAATCAGATACTCAACTAGAGAATTGGGATGAAGTGTTACTGGGGCAATTAAGAATAGGCTTACAAGATATAGATTGCAGTAAAGTAATTATTGGTTATGAACCATTGTGGAGTATTGGACCTGGTAAAACACCAGCTGATCGTTCATATATTGAAAAGGTAATTAACTTAGTTCATTCGTTTAACCCAAATCTAAAAGTAATTTATGGCGGTGGTGTTAAGCAAGATAATGCTGCTATGCTAGCCGGAATAGACACAATGTCAGGAGGCTTAATTGGCTTAACAAATTTCACGACTAATCTTGGCTTTCATGCAGATGAATTTTTAGAAATCGTTGAAATGTATGACAAAAATGTGGTCTAATAGGTAAATTATGTTGAAAATCGGATTCATTGGATTAGGTGTGATGGGATCACCTATGTGTGCAAATATTTTAAGAAAATTAGATGCAAAAATATATGTATTTGATATTAATCAAGAAGCATTATATCCGCTTGTTGATTTAGGAGCAATTAAGGTATCAACGTATAAAGAGATTAATGATAATTGTGATGTAATTATTACTATGTTACCAAAATCAGAACACGTTAGCATGGTTTATGATGAACTGTTGAAAACTGTTAGAGAGAATCAAATATACATAGATATGAGTACAATTTCACCTAAAGTAAGTGTGAATATAGCTAACAGATTGATACTCAAAAATGCATTCATGATAGATGCACCAGTAGTAAAAAGTAAAGATGCAGCCATTAAAGGTGAATTAGGTATCTACGTTGGTGGTCTTGAAGATGTGTATGATAAAGTGTATGAAATTTTGCGTACCATGGGAAATAATATTATTTATTTGGGTGGTAATGGTAGTGGGTTGACAATGAAAATATGCCATAACGCATTAGTTGCGCAAATACAAAATGGAGTAAATGAAATATATACATTAGCGCATATTTCAACCAATATGTCGATGGATACATTTGCTAAAGCTGTATCGTATGGTGGAGCTCAAAATTTTTATTTGGACAGTAAAAAGGAAGTAATAAAAAACAGTAATTTTGAAGTGGCATTCTCTGTAGAAAATATGAATAAAGATATTCACTTAGCCAAAGATTTATGTGACGAATTTTTATTGAATTATGAAGGTATAAATTTGTCAGCTAAAAGATACGAAGAAGCAATGGAGAGAGATTTAGGTAAATTTGATTTCAGTGCAACAATAAAATTATTTGATGGGAGAATAAAATGAAATTAGAATTTGAATATGGAAATGGATTGATGACTGCTAATCTTCCAGAAAACACAGATGTATTTATACCAGGAGTTACTGTGGAAGATCCTGCATGTATTGAACAAACTTATGAAGCATTATACCAAGAAACATTGAAAAGTATACAAAATCCAATTGGGATGGAACCATTAAGAAAACTTGGAAAAAAGGGAAGTAAGGTTGTCATTATTATTCCAGATATTGTAAAAGGAGGCATTCAAGATACTAGTCATAGAAAAATATCGATCAAAGCGTGTTTAAATGAACTTTATGAAGCAGGTGTTGAACAAAAAGATGTATTGCTATTGATTTCTAATGGCTTGCATCCTCGTGCTACAGATGCAGAACAAAGAGCGATATTAGGAGACGAATTATTTTATAAATTCTATGAGACAGCGCAAATTACAAGTCATGACTCAGAAGACTATGATAATTTAATTGATTTAGGTTACACCGCACATGGTGATCATATAATCATGAATAAATACGTTTATGATGCAGATATAGCAATTTTAATAGGACATACTCAAGGCAATCCATATGGCGGATACTCTGGCGGATATAAACATTGTGCTACAGGAATAACACATTGGAAGTCGATTAGTTCTCACCACGTACCACGAGTTATGCATAGAGAAGACTTCACACCCGTATCAACACATAGTGTGATGAGAAATAAATTTGATCAACATGGCATGTTTATGGAAGAAAAGATGGGCAAAAAGTTTTTCTGTTGTGATGCGGTTTTAGATTCTAAATCACGACAAATTGCAATTTTTAGTGGATATGCTAAAGACCTACAGCCAATAAGTTGGGAAATTGCAGACAAGCGTACTTATGTTAAATGGGCAGAGAAAAAATATGATGTAGTTGTATTTGGCATGCCAGTTGATTTCCATTACGGAAACGGAATGGGAACAAATCCAATTCAAATGATGCAAGCGATATCAGCACAAGTGATACGACATAAAAGAATATTAAGTGATCAATGTGTATTTATCGTATCTAGTATATGCGATGGGTATTTTCATGAAGAAAGGTGGCCGTACGCAAAAGAATATTATGATTTATTTCAACATGATTATATGCATACTCTTAAAGATATGAATAAATATGGTGAATACTATGCAACTAATCAAGAATATATTAAACAGTATCGTTATACTAATGCATTTCATCCATACCACGGATTCTCGATGATGAGTTGTGCACATATAGCAGAGATGAATACTTCGGCAATTTATATAGTAGGAGCAAGAGAACCAGGGATTGCTAGAATGATGGGTTGTAAAACACGCGCAACATTTGAAGAAGCATTGGAAGATGCACAAAAGAAATTTGTGGGAAGTGAGCCAAATATTTTGGCATTACCATTAACGTTTAAAACAGCAGCAGTTCATTTATGTATGAAAGATGAGGGAAAATAAATGATAGAAAAAGATTTAGTTAAAGTTCCATTATTATTTCAAGATAATCGAATTCAAAGGTTTTATATAGGCGGTAAAGTATTAAATGAATGGAGAAGGATGCCAGCTGCTGAGGATAATCATCAATGTGAAGAATTACTTGCAACATCAATAGGAGCAATCTCAAAAGGTCATGAAGATGGATATGCTATAAGTAAAACTATCCAGGAACAAGGAAGTCATTTACTAAGCGAAATTATTAAAGCTTACCCAAATGAAATTTTGGGAGAAAGATTTCAAACATATAATCCTAATCATTTATCTGTTTTGGCAAGAGTGGGAGATACGATAGTAAGACTAGTGATGCAATGTCACTTAATGCGAGATGATGCAAGAAAATATTTTAATATGCCTATGGGAAAAACAGAAGCTTGGTATATGGCAGAAACAAGAGAAACAGAAGCTGGCTCTCCATGTGTTTATGTTGGTTTCAAAAAATTCGTTACACCTGCAATTTGGAAAGAAAGATTTGATGCACAAGATATCGAAGGAATGTTGGAGTGTATGCATAAAATACCCGTATCTAAAGGGGATACGATTTTGATTCCAGCAGGAATGCCACATGCATGTGGACAGGGATGTCTATTCTTGGAATATCATGAATGCAATGATGTGACAATCAGACTTGAAAGAGACATAAATGGGCTAACATTGGCGGATGAGGAAATGTTCAATGGATTAAAGGCAGATGAAGGAATGAAATTATTTAATTATACTACTTACGATGAAGAGGAAATCAAAGAAGTAAGTGTAATGAAAAAAAATGTTTTAGAAAAGACAGATGAATATGAGTACATTAGCTTGATTGATCAAACAAAAAATGACTCATTTGGCATTGATCTTGTCCACATACATGGAAGTTATTCATTAAAAGAATTCGATGGTCATAGAGTCATTGTTGCAGTTACAAATGATGTTGAATTAAAAGCTAATGGACAAACCTTTACATTAGTTCAAGGGCATAGCGCCTTGATACCAGCATCTTGTAAAGATTTAGAAATGGTCGCAACTGATTGTTCAGTAACAATCGGAATACCATATATTGCGTAGGGAAAGGAGGATAAAATGAAAATTGTGGGAGTAGCAGCATGTACAGCTGGAATTGCGCACACTTATATTGCAAGGGAGAAACTTGTAAAAGCTGCACAAGCTAGAGGGCATCAAATTACGTGTGAAACACAAGGGAGCATCGGAATTGAAGATGAGTTGGATTTAAATGATGTTAAAGATGCAGATGTAGTGATTTTAGCGATTGATGTAGCGATTGACAAAATGGAACGATTTGAAGGGAAAAAAGTGGTGAAAATCGATACATCAACGTTAATTAAAAATCCAATTGGATTTATTCAAAAAGTCGAAAAAGTAATTTTAGGGTAAAAGAAGGGAGATATCATGAAAGATATTATTAATTTTAAAGAACTAAAACAGCATATTCTTACGGGGATTTCATATTTTATACCACTAGTTGTTGGTGCAGGGCTAACTATGGCTATTGGTAGAGCGATGGCGGGAGATTCAGTAGCTAATCTAGGAACTTCAGGGTTAGGCTATTGGATGTATACTACTGGTAATTTAGGAATGCAAATGATGGTTCCGATGTTAACAGCATATACAGCTTTTTCAGTTAGTGGAAAACCAGGTCTTGCTCCTGGGTTCATTATTGGTTGGGTAGCATATTCAATTAACACTGGATTTATTGGTGGTATGGTTGGAGGTATTCTTGTAGGGGTTGTGGCAAATTTATGCAAAAAATACATCAAACTTCCAAAATCAATAGAAACTTTAAAAGGAATGTTAGTTATTCCATTCTTGGCAACAGCTATTTCAGGAATATTAATGTATGCAGTTATTTCAGGACCAATTATTTGGTTGATGGCACAGTTAACAACATTCTTAACAACGTTATCATCTGGATCTAAATTTATTTATGGTGGTATTCTTGGATCAATGGCAACATTTGACTTTGGTGGACCAGTTAATAAAACTGCAACAGCTTTTGCTAATGCATTATATACTGAAGGTATTACAGATGCTAAAACAGTACAAATTTTGGCTAGTATGATTCCACCATTTGGTATTGCAATTTCTTATTTATTAGCAAAACATAAATATACTGCGAATGAAAAAGAAACATTAAAAGCAGCGGTACCTATGGGATGCTTTATGATTACTGAAGGAGTAATTCCTATTGCTGCACGTGATTTAGGAAGAGTTGTATTTGCATGTGTAGTAGGTTCTTTTGTAGCTGGTGGACTTTCAATGCAATGGGGTATCTGTTCTGAACTATTAAATGGTGGTTTCATCGCCTTCCCATTCTTCTCATCACCAGTACAAGGTTTAATTTGTTTAGCAATTGGATCAACCATAACAGGGGTAATTTTGGCGGTAATTAAGAAACCGGTTAGCGCTGAAGATGAAGCAAAAACTGAAAATCTTGGGACAGAATTATCTGATGATGATTTAGATGACATCAAAATTGAAATGCTATAGGAGCATGTATGTTAATAAATCTAAAGGAAATGCTTACAGTTGCGAAAGATAACCATTTTGCAGTTGCAGCTTTCAACACTACAGATTTAGCTTTAGTTAGGGCAGTGGTGGAGGAAGCAGAGGCTACTAACACACCTGCAATTCTACAATTTGCACCGGGTGAATTTAATTATGCAACGCCATTGTTCTATAAATATGTAACTGAAAGATTATCAACAAGTAAAGTCGCATTTGTTTTACATTATGATCATGGAAAGTCTATTGAAAATTGTGTAGCCGCAATGGATGTAGGCTTCACTTCAGTGATGTTTGATGGTTCAGACCTGTCATATCTTGAAAATAAAAAAATTACTAAAGAAATAGTGGATATTGCACATAAAAGAAATGTATCCGTTGAGGCAGAATTAGGAACGATAGGAGCGATGACAACTTCGGATGAAGGAGGCGTAGATGTAAATAATATTACATATACAAATCCAGAGGATGTAGTTGACTTCATAAGTGATACAAAATGTGATGCGTTAGCTATTGCAATAGGAACAGCGCATGGATTGTATCCAGAAGATTATAAACCGCAGTTACAATTAGAACTTTTAGGTACTATTGTATCAAAAACGAAAACACCATTGGTGTTGCATGGAGGAAGCGATAATCCAGATGATGAAATTGCTGAGGCATGTCGAATAGGTGTTCAAAAAATTAATATTTCTAGTGATGTAAAAAAAGTATTTTTCAAGAAAATAAATGATATATATACAACAACAGGAAATATACTAGCACCGCAAGTCTTTAATCCTGCAATTTTAGAAGCAAGAGTAGTAATTCATAATAAAATGGAGTTATTTGGCTCGTTAGGGAAATCGAATCTGTATAAATAAAAACAAGGAGAGAATATGTTATTAAATTTAAAAGAAATTCTTAAAGTTGCAAAAGATAATCATTTTGCAGTGGGTGCATTTAATACTTCAGATTTAGCGTTAGTAAGAGCGGTAGTAGAAGAAGCTGAAGCTACTAATACACCAGCTATATTACAGTTCGCACCAGGAGAATTTAAATATGCTACACCATTATTCTTCAAATATGTAACAGAAAGATTGGCTACAAGTCCAGTTGCATTTGCAATCCACTTAGATCATGGAAAAAGCTATGAAGAATGTGTAGCTGCGATGGATGCGGGCTTTACTTCCGTCATGTTCGATGGATCTGAACTTCCACTTGAGGACAATAAGAGGATAACTAAAGAAATCGTAGACTATGCTCATAAGATTAATGTATCAGTAGAGGCAGAATTAGGTACAATTGGTGCAATGAGTACTTCGGATGAAGGTGGTGTTGAAAATATCACTTATACGAATCCAGAAGAAGTAGTTGATTTTGAACAAGCAACTGGATGTGATGCATTAGCTATCGCAATTGGAACTGCTCATGGAATTTATCCAAAAGGAGTTCGCCCACAATTACAACTTGAACTATTGAAAGATATCAATAAGGTTGCTACAATTCCATTAGTATTACATGGAGGAAGTGATAATCCAAACGAAGAAATTTCCGAGGCATGTAGAATTGGAATTCAAAAAATAAATATTTCTAGTGATATTAAACAAGTGTTTTTTAGAAAAGCGTTTGAAATTTATTCAACAACTGGAAATTTTATGCCACCACAAGTATTTAATCCAACTATTCTTGAAGTTAGAAAGACTGTTCATGAAAAAATGGAACTATTTGGATCATTAGGAAAATCAAATTTATATTAAAAAATAGGTAAGATAGAAATATCTTACCTATACATTAGGAGAACTGAATGAAATTAAAGAAACAGAATATTATACTTCATCAATTATTCATTCTCTTATGTGAGAATGAATATCTTTCAGTAAAGAAAATTTCATCAATACTAAATGTAAGTGAAAGTACGATTAGAAGATGTTTAATTCAATTAAATGAAACATTAGCGTTTAATCAGTGTGGGAAAATCAATAAAAAGCCACGTAGAGGCATATCTTTAATTCTAACGAATAAAGAGGTAGCGGAAAGAATATTTGCAAATTATGAATTGAAAAATTTAATTACAGGGGAGAATCAAATATATAGATATTTGATGTTAATATTATCCTCGAATGCAAACAAAATTACATTAAATGAGTTAAGTGAGAAATTATATGATTCTTTACCAGTCGTTCGGAAAAATTTAGATACATGTGCTAAATGGTTGCATTTGTTTGATTTAAATATGAATATCAAAAAAAATTATGGCATTTATATTGAGGGAACAGAAGAGAATATTAGACTGGCTATCAAACACATTGCAATCAATAACGATGTATACAACATTGATGAAAGTATACGTTATTTTTCCAAGGGTATTGATTTAAATTTATTAAAACGATGCATTTATGATATTGAGAGTCAATGGAACTTTAAATTTTCCGAAGAATCTTTTCATTCTATGCTTATTTATGCAGCGCTTGCGATCACAAGAACATCTTTAAATAAATTGTCAATTGCGAAAAGTGAATATGAAACTGTGCAGAAGTATAATGAATATGCATGGTCGATGTCTTTGTTTAAAGAAATTGAAGATAAATTTTACGTACAAATCAGTGAACAAGAAATTATATATTTTGCCATTCAATTATTGTGTTCGCATTTAATTCATAGTGAAAATTTTGAAGATAATAATGCTTATAAGTACGACGAAAAGATTAAACAATTTATCCAAAGGATTATTTCTGTAGTAAGTGATATTATGAATATGGATTTAACTAAGGATAAAGAGTTGTATTATGGATTGCTAAATCATATACGACCTGCAATTTTTAGGATGCGTTTTGAAAAGCATAGCACAACGAAATTGACTAACTTTATAAAAGAGGAATATAAGCATACATATCGTGTTTCTTGGGCTTTATCTATTTTATTCGAAGAGTATTATGGGATTAATATTTCATCTACAGAGCTAAGCTACATTACACTGTATATACAGACATCAATTGAGAGAGTAAGTTTACCGATCAATATGGCTTTAGTTACAGAGTTGGGGATGGGCTTAAATCAGATGCTCGTCAATAAAATAAAACAAGCTATACCAAAGGTAAATAAGATTACAATCATTTCACTCCATGATTTTAATGAAACACAGTTTAAAGAGTATGATGTGGTTGTTACCACTTCAGCTTCGAATCATACGAATGAAAAGATTATTCAAATAAGTTCTGTTTTAAGTGAAAATGGTCTTACTTTAATTAAACAAAAGATTGAAGCTTTAAAAACAGATCAATTAAAGGAAATGAAAAAATTTGATGTAACATGTCATAACTTATTTGATCCACGATTAATGTTTACAAATATACATGTAGAGGATAAAAATCAGTTAATAAAGATGTTATCAGATAAATTGCATAAATTAGGGTATATATCTAATAAATATCATCAATCAATATTAAAAAGAGAGAAGAATATTTCTACATATATTGGTAATGGTGTTGCTATCCCGCATGGGAACTCTGCATTTAGTAATGAGTCAAAACTTGCGATTGCAATATTAGATGAACCGATTTCATGGGATAATGAAAATAAAGTAGATGTGATATTTTTATTAGCATTCAAAATATCAGATACTACAGAATCGAAAAAAATACAATTATTTTATAAAGGGTTTTTAGAAATAATTGAAACAGATGATAAATTAGATTATATGAAGAAGTTATCTTCGGATGACTTATATAAATACTTATTGAGATAAAGGAGTAAATATGGAATTAAAAGATGTATTAGATAAAAATCTTGTAAAAATTGGGTTGGATGTAAAGAATAAGGATGATGCGTTGCATCAATTGGCTAATGTGCTTTGTGAAAATGGATACATTGATGATGTATCGATATTTGTAAAAGATATATATTTACGAGAAGAAGAAGGCGTAACTGGGATAGGAAATGGAATAGCAATTCCACATGGGAAAAGTGATAGTGCCCAAAGACCTGGAATTGCGATAGCTAGACTGAAGAATCCAATAAAATGGGAGACATTAGATGGCAATGATGTTGACACAATTTTCTTGTTTTGTGTAAGTACAGATGCAAATTTTGCACGAAATCATATGTTAATGTTATCTAAAGTAGCAGCTAAAATAGCTGATGATGATTTATTGGAACGTGTAAAAACGTCTACTACAAGTGAACAATTGATTTCATATATGACAGGTGAATTAGAATGATAGAAAAAGAAATAATAGATGGACATACGATAGTAACAATATCAAATGATAACTTATCTATAAGTATAAATTTGACAAGAGGAAATATAATTTCATCAATAGTGTGTAACAATAAAGAATTAATCTTTTTAAGAGAACCAAATTATCATTCTACAGATCGACCTACATGCGGTGCCCCAATATTATTCCCTTATTCAGGTAATAATGAAAATGATATATTGACAATTGATGGGGTTAATTATTCTACAGGTATTCATGGAATTGTACATACAAATCAATGGGAACTGACAGAAATGTGTGAAAATACAGTTTGTATGAAAACATCATCAAATGATGAAAGTAAAAAAGCATATCCGTATGATTTTGAATTGAATGCAAAAATATCAGTGAATGATAATAGCGTCAGCTATGAATTAAAAGCCAAAAATTTAAGTGATTGTACCATGCCGTGTGATTTTGGATTGCATCCTTTCTTCAAAATATCTAATTTAAAAAACTGTAGCTTTGCAGTTAATGGAAATAATCAAATGTTGGATTCTGATACGATTACTTCTACAGGATGTTTTTTGAAAAAAATTAATACATTAAGCTTTGAGGATAAAGTGAGTGGAATGATGATTGACTTTAAGAACAAAAAGTCATTCCAAAATATTCTAGTGTGGTCTGGGGACCCTGAGCAGTTTTTAGTAATAGAACCGCTCACTGCACAGCCTAATGCGATAAATGAAAAAAAGAATCACTTTAGTTTAAAACCAAATGAAGAAGAAAGTGTTTGTTTGGAAATGCAATTTAAAGCATAAAGAAAAGGTGCTAATATACGCACCTTTTTATAATGGTTAGTCTCTATTTCTTGAAGCTACCATCAACAACAATCTTAAGAATTGTGCTAAGGAAACTGCAAGGGCAGCTACATAGGTTAAGGCTGCAGCATTTAATACTTTTTTTGAACCACGTATTTCATCATACTCTAGATAGCCACCATTTTCGATAGCTAGGATTGCACGTTTAGAAGCATCAAACTCAGTTGGAAGGGTAATCAGTTGGAAAATCACTGACATAAAGAAACAAGCTACCCCTAAATAAGCCAACCATATCATACTATTACCTCCAAATGTGAAGAAGATTCCAGCTAAAATAAGTGGGACAGCTAATTTAGAACCGATATTTGTTGCAGGGATAATGGCGTTTCTAATAGTAAGAGGTGCATAATTGTTTGCATACTGAATAGCATGTCCTGCCTCATGACAAGCCACCCCAATAGCAGCTACAGATTTATTGTCATAAACACTATCTGATAGACGGATAACATTTTCTCTTGGATCAAAATGATCTGTTAAATTACCACTAATACGTTGAATCGCAACATCATAAAGTCCATTTTCATTCAATACACGTCTACATGCATCTTGTGCAGTAATATTAGACATATATTCAGGTGATGAATATTTTTTGTATGTAGAATTGACACGGCTACTTGCCCACATCGCAAAGAAAACAGTAGGCAATACAAGTACAATATATAAAGGGTCGATATAAAACATTTTTCCTTACCTCCGATTAACAAGTGTATCATACAAGATAAAGGCTAAAAAAGCTAGTGGCTAAAAGACGAATTCACAAATAATTCATAAAGTAAAAATGATAATGGAATATAGATGAAAAAAAGGATAACTAGTGTTGTGAAAATGCACTATATTCACCTTTAAATCACATAGCTAAATAAAGGAAATACCCTTGGATTAATAAGACTATGGGAAAAAAGAGTCGAAATTTTAACTTGCGTGTTTTATGACGAAAGACAAACATGCCCAAATACACCCCTATAGCACCACCTATAAATCCTAGAAGAAAGAATACTGCTTCAGGAATTCGATACAAATGCATAACAGCGCATTTTTTATCTATAAACATCAAGATAAAAGTAATCATATTTAATAATAATATATAGAACATAAATCCTCATTTCTA
>JAWXUG010000022.1:0-15342 GCA_044432885.1 Erysipelotrichaceae bacterium
CCTTTATTACGTGGCTTTTCACCTTTAAAAAAGAGATCGAAGTATTAAAACCTCAATCTCTAATCAATGATATTCAAGATGTTATAAACGAGTTACAAAGCCTTTATTTTAAAGACTGAATAAAGCGTTCTATACGTACTACAGCCTCTTTTAATTCCGCTAAGCTGTATGCATAGGATATCCTAATAAATCCCTCTCCTGCACTGCCAAAAGCACTTCCTGGAACAATGGCTAACTTTTCTTGATGTACAAGTCTTGTACAAAACTCATGTGAGGTTAACCCTGTATCCTTAATACTCGCAAAGACATAAAATGCGCCTTTAGGCATTGGGCAATTCAATCCAATACGATTTAATTGATTCACAAGATAATTACGTCTTTTTAAGAATTCTTCTTTCATGTACGCACTATCTGCATCCCCATAATTTAAAGCTCTAATCCCTGCGTATTGAGAAGAAGTTGTTGGATTCATAATGGTATATTGATGAATCTTACACATTGCTTCAATAAAGATTTCATGCGCTACGATATAGCCTAATCGATAACCTGTCATTGCATAGGCCTTAGAAAACCCATTGACAATTAAAACTTGATCTTTAATTGATGGATATTGTGCTAATGATGTATGAGTTCCTTCATATTGCAATTCACAATAGATTTCATCACTCAAAACCAGTATTTTAGAATCTTCAATTACAGATACTAATTGATCATAATCTTCTTTCTCCATAATACCCCCTGTTGGATTAGATGGATAATTGATTAAAATCAATTTGGTTTTATCACTAATTGCTGCTAATAATGCCTCTTTAGTGAGCTTAAAGCCATTTTCTTCTTTTAATTCAATATATACTGGCACCCCACCACAAAGACGAACGCATGGTTCATACATCACATAACATGGTGTCAATAAGATAACTTCATCCCCAGGATTAATTAATGTACGCATTGCAACATCAATAGCCTCTGACGCCCCAACACTTACCAATACATTTTTTGCTGGTTGATAAGATATTTTTAAACTACGTTCAAGATAATCACAAACAGCCTCTCGTAATTTAGGTAAGCCTAAATTTTCTGTATAAAAAGTGTTCCCTTGTTCAATCGCATAAATAGCTTCTTCTTTAATATGCCAAGGGGTTTGAAAATCAGGTTCTCCTACACTTAAAGAAATAACGCCGTCTACCTTTTTAGCAATATCAAAAAACTCTCTAATACCACTTTTTTTAACTTTACTGACCGTTTCACTTAAATAAGATTCGTACATCATGGGGTAACCAATAAACGTTGATCATCTTTATAATCTTCTTCAAGAATCACACCTTCTACCTTATAAGGTTTTAATACAAAGCTTGTCACTGTTTCTCGCACCCCATCAATAGGGGCTAGTTTTTGTGCTACAAAATCGGCAACTTCTCGCATTGTTTTTCCATCAATGATTAAACTAAATTCTGATTTCCCGCTCATTAAATACATTGTACTTACTTCAGGATAACGATAAATTTTACTCGCTACATAATCGTATCCCTTATCTCTTGTTGGTTTGGCACTAACCTCAATCATTGCTTGTACCTTTTCTGTAGAGGTTTTATCCCAATTAATTACTGTATGATAGCCACAGATAACTTGCTTCGCTTCTAATTCTTTAATCGTTGAAGTAACCTCTTCCACGCTTTCATTTAAAATATCGCTTAAATCTTGTACGTTCATGTTTGATTGTTTCTCTAACGTTTTAAGCAGTCTAATTTCATCCATAATAAGCCTCCGTAATACATTCATTATAGCGTATTTTATGATAAATAGAGGGTAGAAAATAAAAATAAGTCAATCATGACTTATTTTACATTCCATATTTCCCGCTAAAATCTAAATTTAAATCCACTGATGTGCTGATTCCATCTACAACACCACTTTGGGTGTATTGCCATATTTCGAATGGATGAACAAAATCAGGAGTATTGCTATATTGGGCAAACCAAATAGGGTAGTTCATGATTTCTCTCAACTCAAATTGCTGCATTGCCCATGTTAGGTTAGCATAAATCATCGCTTCATATCCTTCATTTAAGATTCGCCCACAAAAAGCCATCGCAAAATCTGTTTTCTCCTCACTTGTTAAGTCACTTGTGCGATAATCATCATAATCTATTTTTTCCAAATCGTAGACAATTGGATATTGTAAGTCATAATCTTTAATTTCTTCTAACACAAAATTAGCCTCATCTATTGCTTCATCAATTGAAATCGCTTGGGAAAAGAAGTAAACGCCTACTTCTAAACCAGCATCAATCGCTCCTTGAATATTCTCATGAAACATTGAATCAAGATTAAGTAAGCCTAATGAGTACCCTCTATAACCTACACGTATAATTGCAAACTCAACCCCTGCATCTGCTACTTTGTCCCAATCAATCGTTCCTTGATGACTAGAAACATCAATGCCTAGCTTTGCAGTTATCCCTGTTTCAGGATCAATATAACTCTTATATCCATTTTCATCTGTTAAAATATCACTTGTAACGATTTGACTTAAAGGAAGCACCTCTGTCTCAATCGGCTCAAAGACAACATATTTTCGACTTTGATTATATTGCCATTTAATGTACACCATTGAAATAATCATAAATATAATGACTACACTTAGGATCTGTATAAGTTGTTGTTTTTCTAATTTTTTCATATACATAGTTTATCATATCCACTTTCTACATCAAAGACTTTCTAACATTATGTGATGGCACCATTAAGGTGTATCCAACACATGACAGGATTAATTCAACACTACCATTTATCCTTAAATAAGCCATTATTAAACCAAGCAAATAGACTGAAAATAACTTTAAGGTAAAATATTGAAAATGCTCGATATAGACATCTATTCGATAGGATGACTTGTAACCAATAACCATCGCAGTAAGTATCAATAGTTTAATAAAGTGCTGCTGAATCCATTCATTGTGGGCACAGTTAGAAAATATACACATTGAAATGAAATATAACCCTTCTTTTATATCATCTTCAAAGCTTAAATTATCGTGTGTTTGATGAAAATATAAATCCACAAGCAACCACACTATAAAAAATGATATCTTACCAAAAATAATCGAGCACACAAACATAGCTATTCTTTTTTTATTCATCATTTTCTTCATGCTCTCACTATACTCTATACATTTAAATCTTATGTTAATAGTCGTTAAACCTTTTCTAAATATTTTGCTAAGAATCATTTATATTTATGCAACGATTGCATTACACAACATAAGCAGGCTTTATGCTTATCATTCATTGAATTCAAAAATTATTATCAATAAAAAGTTGCCATTGAATTGACAACATTTAAATGATGCTTTTCTCTACCGATTCATACCTAATGCAAGCAAGTAGTACCACAAATGATGATGCAGTTGTTATAAACTTGTTGTGAAATTTGATGATAAATTTACAGCAATCATGGTGTATAATCATAGTAAAGGAGATGATTATTATGCCAAATATCAAACCAATTTCGGACCTTAGAAATTACAGTGAAGTCCTCAGCAACGTTGTCTCAGGAGAACCTTTGTTTCTAACAAAAAATGGACGTGGTAAATATGCAGTACTCGAAATTACTGATTATGAAAAAATGAAAGCCACTATGAAACTTATATCTGAACTTTCTGAAGGCGAACAAAGTGCCAAAGTACAAGGCTGGAAAAATTTAAGTGACTTACAAGCTATCTTAAAGGAATATGATGATTAATATCCATATTTCTCCAAAAGCAATTAGTGACATGACAGAAATAAAGGATTATATTTCTGAAGAACTATCAAATCGATCTGCTGCAATAAAATTATTAAAAGATATTTATTCTCAAATAGCGCATTTACAAAACTTTCCACTTGTCGGGACACCTCTTTTTAGCAAGCTAGAAGTGGAAAATAACTATCGGTTTTTAGTCGTTAAAAATTATATGGTATTCTATCGATTTGAAGTAGATAGCGTATATGTAATCCGTATTTTATATGGCAAAAGCAATTATATGAAAATTTTATTTGAATAAATATGAAACTAATTTTAATAGATATTAGCCTTTTTTAATATTTCACTAAGAAGCATTTATATTTATGATATGATTACCTTACACATTATAAGGAGGCTTTATGATTATCATTCATTGCATTCAAGAAGCAATTTATCATCAACAAAAAGATAGTGATTGGATTGGGGAACATCTATTGCTAGATGAAGATTTTATCCATTGTTCCACACCCGATCAGTTTTCATTTGTTTCACCACGTTTTGATCATACTAAAGAACAACTCATCCTTTTAGCGTTAGACACCGATAAAATAGCCCATCCTATTCGTTGGGAGGGTAAAGAAATGTTTGGAAAAGACTTTCCTCATATTTATGGGTTAATCAATTGTGATAGTATCATCGCTGTTTATCCTTACTTAAGAAAAGAAGATGGTTCTTGGATAAAAAATCCAGAACTTTAAAAAAAGAACTCAAATTATTGGATTTCAATAGATTGAGTTCTTTTATAAGGGGGCTTTTATTTACATTGTGTGGAGTTGACCATTTTCCAACTTCACTTTTAAATCCGCTAATTCAGCAACTGCATTACTGTGGGTAACCACAATAACCGTTTTGCCAAAATCTTCTGTTAACATCTTAAATATACGAATAATTTCTTTTTCTGTTTCTGTATCTAAATTTCCAGTAGGCTCATCGGCAAAGATTAAATCGACGTTTTTAGCAATCGCTCTAGCGATGGCAACACGTTGTTGTTCACCACCAGATAATTTAGTAACTAATCGATCAGCTTTGGTTTTTACAATTCCAAATTTTTCCAATAAAGCATAAGAAACTCCTTGAATGTTTTTGGGTTTAGCACCATCTGTTTCATTCATTGCTAAAGAAACATTTTCAAGTCCTGTTAAATAAGAAATTAAATTATATTGTTGAAAGACAATTGCCATTTTATTTCTTCTATATTTATGTAAGCCAATCTTACTGATATTTTCATTATCAAAGTACACAGCTCCACTTTCTTGGGAATCTAGTCCTGCAATAATTGATAATAAGGTTGTCTTTCCGCTACCTGAAGGTCCTAAGATGGTGTAAAATTTACCTTTTTCAAATTCATAACTTAAATCTTTAAGGATTTCTCTTTTCATCCCTCCATCAACATAACCATAGTTGATATTTTCTAATTTCAATAATGTTGTCATTTTACACCTCCTAATTCGTATTCATTAAGATTCGTTTTGGGTTGAATCTCATAATCATCATTGATGGAATTAATATCGATATAAACACGATACCTAATCCTGCGACATAGATTTGTCCAATAATCCAAGGGCTAATGCTTACTTCATATTCACTAATCATATCTTCTAAGGTTATTTCTGTGAAATAATTGGTTTTGCCCCAATAATAGTAGTCCATTTCATTATCTTCTTCATCCACATCACTTACCTCAATTTGATAAGATAAGACTTTATCTCCAACTTGTTTGGCAATTAGACTACCACTTATTACCGCTAAACTAAATCCTAAGATTGCAACAAGGGCCAACTCTACAAAGAACTGTGCTACTATCTTAGCCTTACTTACACCCATTGATAGTAAAACACCAATTTCATATTCTCGTGTTTTTAGCGTTAATGCGGTAATTAATGTGATAATAACAATCGCATTAATTAATACAAGTAATACAATAAAGTTAGCAAATAAACTCATTGTCTCAAGTGGTTTTGATAATGTTTTAAAAGTATCATTATTAGCGTCAAAAACCATATAACTTCGCTCTTCTACTAATTGATATTCTTCTACAAAGTCTTCGACATCTAATGGATCATTTAATAATAAAGTAGCGCTTGTTACATAAGGCACGAAATCTTCCAATGTTGGCGTATTTTCAGGATCTTGATAATATTCTTCATCAGGATATCTTTCTTTATATGATTCCCACATCGCTAACTGAGTTTCAAAATCAGCTTCAACTGCCGCTGTATAAGGCATTAAAATAATATTTTCTGGAGATTCATACTTACTCATCCAATCAAAGTTATCAGCATTTGGATCAATGGTTTCACTGTTATCAAATATCCCGATAACTTCTACTTCTCTAACACTATTTTCTTTGGTGCTACCATAATAGGAGTCAAGTTCTCCATAGTCAAACATCACTGGATCATTGGTATAAATCGTAATTGTATCCCCTACTGATATATTATTGTATTCTGCTAATGTATCAGTAATTAAGCATACAGGTGCATAATTATCCATATCTTCTTGGGTATACATTTCCCCGTCTACCAACGTGTAAATATTGTCAGCAAAATCAATCAAGTTTGGTGTCATTTCTTGGCGAACTTTAAACGCAGGTTCACCGCATGGATACTCAAAGTAATTCCCATCTGTATCCGACATACCACACATTCCCATACTATCATTTTCTTCGCGTTCATTGCCTATTGGAACAGCTAAGAAATCCGATTCATACATCATTGTTGTTGACCCCATGTTGTAAGCCTTAACTCGTTCGTCCGTTACAACGTCAGCCAAAAATTCCCTATCTAAACGATAGCTTCCCTCATCATTATAAAATTCTTCTAATGCTTCTTCATCTAATGTCTCAGTGTACTCATACAATAAATCATAATCGATTTCATAAGTAACAATGGCTCTCATTTTTTGTCTTGTTAAATCTTGTGCGCTATCACTTGCATTACTTACGCCAAGTCCTATGATTACAAAATTACCAATCACAAAAAATGTTAAAAGTAGCAACATACTTTTAGTTAATCTTCTTGTCGTATTTTTTATTGCGCGTTTTAAAAATCCCATATACTTCACCTCTTCTTCCCCATTATATAGCTACAAATATTTTATACAAATAACATCCTATGAAGGATTTCTAAATTTTTCTTTAGAAATGAAAAAAGGGTTCACATTGAAACCCTTTCTATAATTTTTTTTACTGATACGCCTCAATCAAACGATTAAGTTCATCTTCTGTAACCGTGATTACTGAACCATGTCTCACATCATCACTTGGTAATGTATAGTCCTCACTATCTAACCATTCAATTGTACTTGTTTCACTTAATTCGCTAAACGCACCAACATAGAATATCTCATTATAATAATTATCCACATATAAATAATAAGTACCATTATCTAACGCTTTCACAACAAAGGGACCTTCTACATATTTTTTGGTGAACAAGAAGTTTTCATCATAGGCTACAGAAAATAAAGAATCTAATGAATCTGTGGTACTGTAGAAAATAGTTTTTGCACCATCTCGCTCATCTTTATAAAATAAATAATATTTCCCATTCATCGTAATAATCGTAGCATCTATTACAGAATAGCCCGGCCCAAAAAAGGTATCTGGATAGGAAAAATCAACAAAATCACTTGTGGTTACATAATAAATAGAACCATTATTTTCAGGATCTGAATAATAAATATAGTACATATCATTTTCATCATCGTAATAGAATTCTGGTGCCCATGCACGATTCCCTGTACTCTTTATACTCGGAATATAATAAGCAATGGTTTGTAAACTATGATTACTTAAGTCAATTAAATCTTCACTATGCCAAATATAGATCTCTGGATTATCATAGCCCTCTGTTGCCAATATTGTAAAATTTCCATCTTTATCTCTATTTATAAAAGGATCTCTTACTCGCCCATTTCCTAGTGATGAAGAAAGGGTAAAGTTATCTAGATTAATCCAATTTAATCCATCATAGCTATAAGCCATCTTTCCTTTTTCATTTTCTAAATCACCATTAAAATACATCATAATATAACCTGTATACGAATCTAACAATATGCCTTCGAATAACACCTGTTCGCTTACATCTTGATTACTAATCGTCGCTTGTAACGTGTAAGGCACTTTATCTTCATCGCTTAATTTATATAGGATACCCGAATCAATCGCAACCTCACCACTTATTGCAGTCCAACTTATCACTGATCCATTTTCTGTTAAGCTTGCTAACTCATATCCCTCATCTAAGATGTAACCCATATCTACCTTCAATGCTTTTACATCACGATACACATAGGTTTCACTACTTTCACAACGAAGCGTAAAATCAAAATCTTTGCGATAGGTTTGATTGTTGATTGTGGTCTGTATAGACAGGCTAACCACCTGATCTCCTTGCTCAACGGTTGGTAGGGTAATCACACTCCTGTTATTTTGTATGTCTATAAACGCTGTATCACTACTTGTCCAAGTCGCTGGATAAGTATTATCCACTTCAGGATATAACCAGAAATTTTCCACTAAATCATCCATATAATCAAAAGTGATTCGCTCCAATAAAACCTCCGGATAAAATGACATGAATAAATCATCAATTTCTTCATCACTCATTGCTTCATTCATGATTTTGAAATCTTGAAAGATTCCTTCAAAATGGTGATAATCATAGATTGTATCTTTTCCTACTGTAAATACCGCATCATTTAGTGATGTTGTAAGGTTATTGAAATAACCACTCACAATATTTTGTCCATTTAAATATAAACTAACTGTTCCATTATCCATTACTAGCGCTATATGATTAAATTCATTCACCTTCAATGTATAATCTTTATCTGCTACTAGCCATTCACCGCCATCTTTCGTTTCAAACCATAGATTTAACCCACTATTGCCCTGATCAAGTGAATTGGCAAGTCTTATAAATTGATTGTCCGCATCTTTTAAAACAAATATGTAATCATCTATCACATTATCTGTTGGTTTAATCCAAAAACTTATAGTATAAGTATCACTTTCATTCAAAATTTGACTACTAAACGAGTGTTCACCAGACGCATCAATAAGATAGGCATTCATGGTTAATCCTTCTACAACCAATGTTTCATCAACCATTGAATCATCATAATATTCTATATCACCACCACCTAATGTCACATTGGCAGTTACTTGAATTTCATCATCCACTATCTCTTGGCTACATCCACATAAAAGAATTAAGATAAGTCCACTATACATCCATAATTTTCTCTTCATTGATTACCTCGTTTATCTTTCTACATTTTATCATAGACCTTTTATTTTTTGTCTTTAAATTGATGAAAGCCCCTTACATATCATATTCGATGAAGCTTTTTTTAATTTTTGATATATTAATGCTAACCTAAGGAGAACAAAATGACGACAATACGTAAACAACTTTTTTTACTTCAACAAAACTTTTTTCCTATTTTATATTTTCAATTTTGGCATAAACTATTTGGCCTACTGATTTTATTTCCTTTTCTTGATTACTTTCTTAACTTTTCATTCTATCCCATTCAAATTGAATATTTAGATCTTTCATTATTTTTTGAACAGTTTCATTTTATTCCATTTTTATTAGGCTTTAAACTCATTCTTATTTGGCTATACATAGAATATTATGTTATACGCTTTTTATATACTACCCCATCTATTTATTTAAGGGATATCTTTAATCAAGGGTTTAAAAGTTTTATTCTTCAATTTTTTAATATTCATCAGTTTTTACCTTTTAGCTTATACACAATGATGTATATTTTTATTTATTGGATCATCATCTTATTTAAGCCTTCTATTTCAGTTTTCATCTATCATAATGAATTGTTTTATCTTTCTCGATTCATCATTTTAGGATTATTTTTCATTTTCTTGTTGAGTACGCTTATTCTCTTTCCTATTCATGAACGAAAAAAAGAGCGCACTTTTCATAAAAATCGTTTTATGCATAAGCTATCCTTATTTACGATGTCAATATCCTTTATCATTTTATATAATCTTTGTTTTTACTTGATTGAGCTTATCATCACCATCATCTTATATTATCATCTTTCTTTTTTTTCTTATGGTGAACTTTTGTCTTTGCGTATGACAATTAATGCACTTAATGCCATTTTCTTACTTATTCTCATTCCGCTTTTCATTTCTTCGCTTATCAATGTTTCTTATTGTTATAAACCGATGTACAAATTTGAACGCTATCATAGCCATTTCTTTTCTCTTGGAATCCTGTCTTTTGCCTTTGCAGTCATATTTCTTGCGAGCTATCTATCTTTTCAAACGAAACCCTATCGACAAGAGTTATTTCAAGTAAGCTTAAGTTCTAATACATCGATGATTTCACTTTCTGATATCTACTATTTAGAAAGCAGCTCACTTTCGATAGATGAAGTTAACAGGATAGCTGAAGAAACTCATAACTATTCTATTATAGTCGATCATCGATTAGACGTTTTATCCCTTTGGAAAACTTATTTCCCTGATAGTCTAGTGCTTTTATCAGATACTGCCATTGAATTAACTCAATATATTGATGGATACTTTGTTCCTATTGAAGATTTATCCAATACACTAGTGACAGAAAATATTTATACACGCTCTTTCAATCAAGCTTATCCTATCCAAAAAGCTTTAGCTCTTGATATTTCCGGCATCTTATCTAACAATATCTTATTGGCTCAAGCCCAACAGTATCATGAAGAAGGTAACTTATTTCTTTATTTGTTTAATTTCTTAAACTCATAAAAAAAGCTCAAATGAGCTTTTTACATTAGTTCGTCGTTGAGGTTGCGGACGGGCTTGGGGTTGCAACTACTTCTGGAGTAATTTTCTCTACAACCGTAACCACAACCTGATCGGTTTGATTAATATAGATGTTTCCAGTAAGCGCATTACAACCTACTGTAATACTAAAGACATCCCCTACAGCTCCACCATTTAATGCTGTTTTATCCTCTGCGTTATTTTCATCAAATGAGCGATATTGTATATTACAATTTAGCGCACTCGCATCACAGAATGCACGCGCATCACTTTCTGTACCAGCTAATGCTGTTTGAAGGGCGCTGTCATCAATATATAATTTTTTACCTTTAGAGACTGTTACTGTAATGGTTGTCCCCTTACTTACACTTCCACTTAGTTTACTTAAAATTGTGCCATATGCCGCATCATTTACTTCATATTTCGCAACAGGTGTTGGCATTTGCGCATCTCCGCCATCCCCTGTATTCAATTGATTTACCCAAGCCACCAATTCATCATAAGTGGTTCCGGTGAAATCTGCTAAGTCAATTTTTCCTAATGAATAAGATAAGTCTAAGATATTATCTCCTGTTACAATCGTTCCTTCTGAAATTGATTGAGATAATAATTTTCCTTCTTGTAAATCATTATAGACTTTCTTTACATAACACTTAATGCCATTGGTAGCACACCAATCTAAGGCTCTTTCTTCACTCATTGTACTCAAATCCACCATGGTGATAGCCTTCCCTTTACTAATATAAACCTTAAAGCTATCTCCTTCTTTTAATTTTTCATTGGCTGCAACACTTGATGAAATAAATATTCCTTCAGCAATTTCATCATGATATTGCTCAATTTTTTCAACTGTTAATTTCTTTTCTTCAGCCCAATCCTCTATCATAGAAAAAGTTTGTTCCTTAAAATCAATCATCGTAACTTCCCCTGCTGGTTGTGGTCCTTTAGAAACTTTGATAGTAAGGGTAGTACCTCTTGTAAAGTCATCTTCATCTACATTGGTTAAGGTATACTCAATGACCCTATCTATTTCCACATCATCAGAATATTCTGTTGAAATCTTTGTTTTAGATAACTTGTTGTCACTAATCCACGCTTTAATTTCTGATTGTTGCATTTCATTTAGATCAGGAAATACAATTGCTTCATCAGGATCTGCTCCAAGAGATTGTACAAAAGTAATTTTCACATCTTTTTGTACCATCTCACCAGCTTCAATTGATTGACTGATGATTTCATCTTCCTCATAATCAAAGTTATATTCTTCCATAAAAATAATACCCGTTGTATCAATGCTTTGTTGTCTTACCCAAGCACTAATATCATCTTGTGTTTTTCCAACAAAATCTGGCATTTCAATACTTGGCTTAAATAGTAAAAACCAACTTGCTGCCGCTACGATTAAGACTGTTATAACCCCACCGATTAATAGTTTAGGATTAATGGAAAAAGCTGGTCTATCAACACGTATCACTTTTTCTTCTTGAAAGCTCTCTATTTTCTTTTTATTTTCAACTTCTTTAGATAATTCACTTAAATAATCTCTTTTTTCACTCATAAAAAACTCCCTCAATTCACATAGTATTATTATACCATTGTAGAATCGAGGGATATGTAAGGTATTCCTTAAACAAATCTTAAGATTTCTTTATTCTTTTTTCATTTCTAAGACCATATCGCGAAGTTCTGCTGCTCTTTCAAAATCTAGCACCTTTGCAGCTTCTTTCATTTCTTGTTGAAGACGAATAATCAATTCTTCTTTATCCTTCACTTTTAACTTCGATTCTTTCTTCATAAACTTACGCGCCATTTCTTTGGTTTCTTTGCCATGAATAGCTTCTTGAATTGATTTTTGAATCGTGGTAGGAATAATATCATGTTTTTGATTGTGTTGCATTTGAATCTCACGTCGACGATTGGTTTCATCAATGGCCACTTGCATTGACTTAGTGATTTTGTCTGCATACATGATGACTCGACCTTCACTATTCCTCGCTGCCCTACCAATAATTTGAATAAGAGATCTTTGTGATCTTAAGAACCCTTCTTTATCTGCATCTAAAATTGCAATCAATGAAACTTCAGGAATATCTAGTCCTTCTCTTAGCAAGTTAATCCCTACTAAGACATCTATTTCTCCACGTCTTAAATCCAAGATTGTTTCAATACGCTCTAAAGTTTGTGTTTCATGGTGTAGATAAGCTACTTTAATATCCGCTTTTTGCAAATAACTTGTTAAGTCCTCGGCCATTTTTACGGTTAGAGTTGTGATTAAAACTCTTTGGTTTTTCGCAATATTTTGATGAATTTCTTCTAGTAAATCATCAATTTGTCCGCTAGTTTCTCTTACTTCAACGATTGGGTCTAATAAACCGGTAGGACGGATAATTTGCTCTACAATATCCCCATTTACAAGATCTAATTCATAGTCACCAGGAGTTGCTGAAACATAGATGACTTCATTGGTTATTTCTTTAAATTCTTCAAATCGAAGTGGACGATTATCCAAGGCGCTTGGTAGTCTAAAACCATAATCTACCAATGTTTGTTTACGTGCACGATCACCATTATACATCCCTCTAATTTGTGGTATGGATACATGGGACTCATCAACTACCAATAAGTAATCATCTGGAAAATAATCAAATAAATTATAGGGTCTTTCACCAGATTTTCTTCCATCAATGTGTGATGAATAGTTTTCAATGCCAGGACATACCCCAAATTCACGCAAGGCTTCTAAATCATACCTACAACGTTGCTCAAGACGTTGTTTCTCTAATAATTTGTCTTCTTGTTCTAAAACTTGCAATCTATCTTCTAGTTCTTCTTCAATTTCATTGGCAGCTCGAAAGATATCTTGCATATCACGGGCATAGCCTGTTGCTGGAAACACATTATATACCGTATATCCATGCAAGGTTTTTTTGGTAATAGGATCAATCTCAGTAATACGCTCAATCTCATCATCAAACATTTCAATTCTCAGCAAAAAACTGTCCGTATGTCCAAGACTTACCTCAATGCTGTCACCTGTTACTTTAAAGGTTCCTCTTTTTTGTTCGGTGTCATTTCTTGTATATTGTCTTTTTACAAATTTCATCAATAATTCATTGCGATCAATACGCTCATTCACACGCACTGTAAAAAACATATCCTTGTAATGTTCAGGGTTACTTGAAGCATAGATGCATGCTACACTGGCTACAATAATGGTATCTCTTCTTTCTAAAACAGAATTAACTGCAGCCATTCTTAACATATCCAACTCATCATTGGTTGTTGCATTCTTTTCAATATACGTATCTGTTTTTGGCATATAAGCCTCAGGTTGATAATAGTCAAAGTTAGATACGAAATACTCTACACGATTATGTGGGAAAAGTTCCTTAAACTCTGAATAAAGTTGTCCTGCTAATGTTTTATTATGCACAAAAACTAGGGTTGGTTTATTCACTTGTTCAATTACATTGGCAATCGTAAATGTTTTCCCCGTCCCTGTAGCCCCTAATAAAACTTGTGATTTTTGGTGTTGATTTAACCCCTCTACAAGCCTTTGAATCGCTTGGGGTTGATCCCCTCTTGGTTTGAATTTAGACACCAATTCAAACTTAGTCATTAATAACCTCAATTGCTTTTTGTAGTTGAGGATCTAATGATGAATCTGTTGCCCATTGTTTTTGTGTTTCAGAAATCATTGCGTTATAAATCGTTTCATCTATCCCATCAACTAACTCATAGCCTATATCATCGGCAAAAGCTTGTAATGCAGCCATGGTTGTTTCATCAAAATATCCATCTTTTCGCGTAATCTCATATCCTAAGAAATCTAGTGCTTCTTGGGCTACTAATACACCTGATGCAACTTCATCTAATTGAATTACTAACCCTTCTGTTAATGCTGGAATCCATAGTGATAATATCGTTGGAATATCGACTTCAATATCCGGTGTAATGCCTACTCCATCAATCCATACCCCATTTGGACTTGTCCAAATACCAGCGGTAAATTTAATTGCCGAACCATCTGCAAAAAACTGTGTTGTTTGTACAGTTCCTTTGCCATAGGTAGTTGATCCAACAACTGTTACGTTATCTAATTTTTCCATTAAGGCAAGGGTTAAGACTTCAGATGCACTTGCTGAACTTCCATTAACGATGATAACAATCTCATCATACCCTTCAATTTTACCACCTGTAGTCATATAAATTTCACTACTTCCATCACTATATTCTTCAATCATTGCTACTTCATCTTTATCTAAGAACAAACTTGCTACCTCAACTAATGAAGTTAAGTATCCCCCACCATTATCGCGTAAATCAATAATTAGCGAATCTGCACCCTGTTCTTTAAAGTTAATCATAAGCTTTTCAAGTTCACTGCCTGTCGTATCTCCAAAAGAGAGTATTTCAACATAGGCGCTATCTTCATCCACCATGTAACCATAGGTATTACTGTCTACTGTTCCTCGAATGATTTCAATGTCTATCAATTCAGTTCCACGCGTAAACCCAATCACTACAGGGGTGCCTTCTTCTCCTTGAATAATCGCAACGACATCATCACTACTCATGCCTTCTACTGAAACACCTTCTACGTTAGTAATAATATCCCCTGCCATGACACCAGCATTTTCAGCAGGCGAATCATTAAAAATCTTTGTAACAATAAAGGTTCCATCACAATCAATGTATTGCACACCAATCCCTACAAATCCTTTATTAATTGAGGTTTCAAAAGCAGTTAACTCCTCGCTTGACATATAGGTCGTAT
>JAWXUG010000023.1:0-306 GCA_044432885.1 Erysipelotrichaceae bacterium
AAATCCCCTAGTGTAATGGTCTGATTTTCTGCATAAACAACCCCCATCACAGCTACAAGGGTGATTTGTAATAAACAAATTAAATCACTGGTACTCCAATACTTTCCTAAAACTTTAATTAGTTCAAAATCATACTCTTTAAAGGATTGATTATACTTATCAAAACGCTTCATTTCAACGCTTTCTGTATTAAAAGCTTTAATCACACGAATCCCGCTTAATACCTCTTGTACATAGGCTGTAAGTTCCCCTTCTGATTCATCAAGCTTACTAAAAACAAGCTGAATCTTTTTAAAGAATGTAAAT
>JAWXUG010000023.1:316-15306 GCA_044432885.1 Erysipelotrichaceae bacterium
ATCATTAATGGCATCAAAATTACTGCAAAAAAAGTGAGTGATGGATTAATTGAAAACAAAATGGTAATGGCTATCGTAGCTAAGGAAATCGATTGGACTAATTCCTGCAGTTGACCTGCAAAAAAACGACGAATAACATCGGTATCACTGGTACATCTTTGTACTAAATCACCTGTTTTAGCTGCTACATGATAGCGATAATCTAAGCGTTGTAAATGATCATATAAATCATTTCTCAGTTGTTCTACTAAGTTTTCACTGTATTTTGTTTGTAAGTAATATCTTGAAAATAAGGCTAAAAATAAAATAAGATTAATACCAATAACTAAAAAGAAAACAATGTGAAAGTGCTCTCTTACATACTCACTCCCACCTGTTACATTGGAAATAAGTTGAATCATTGGATTGGTAATCACTTCTGATAAAATAACATGGTCAATGACAAAACCAATAACCAAGCTTGTTAAAAGTGAAAATAAAGCGGCTGTTACACACGCTATAATTGATAAGAAAATCAATAAATAATTTCCTTTTGCATATTTAAATAAAAATTTCATAGCTACCCCCTAAACAAAGAAAAACACCACATGGTGTTTAATCTTGAAAATGCAATTTTAAAGCTTGGGCAATTTGATCTGGACAGGATGTTGGTTTCCCACCGCAACGAACGCCTTCAAAACTTTCGATTACCTCATGGTAATTTTTTCCTTGTAAAATCCTAGAAATCCCTAGTAAATTACCAGGACATCCACCTGTAATCACTACATTTTTAATGATGTCACCTTCTACTTCAAACTTCATTTTTGACGAGCATACGCCCTTTGGTGTATATTCAAAATTCATACTTACATCCTTTCTAATCCGTAATTTCATCAAACTTTTTAAATAATTCATTGTCCGCAATCACAACTAATATATCACTAAGCTTGATTTTATAATCTGCACCTGGAGAAATTGATAAATGATCCTTAGGACCTTTTCTGATGCCAATAATATTGATTCCAAATCGTGCTCTTAAATTAAGTTCCACAAGTGAATGACCCACCCATGAGGTAGGAGCTACCACTTCTAAAATGCTATATTCTTCATCTAAATCGATTAATTCTAAAATGTTGGTAGAAACAATTTGCTTCGCAACTCTTTCTCCCATTTCTTTTTCAGGACGAATACAGCGATCTGCCCCAACTTTTTCTAAAACAAGTTTGTATTTTTTATTTTTTGCTTTAGCAAGTACATAGGGTACTCCTAATTCTTTTAAGTTCATAATCGCCATGATACTTTCTTCAAGATGTGAGCCAGTAGCAACAATCGCAACATCACATTCCCCTGCACCAATCGCACGCAATTGATCGATATCCGTAAAATCTGCTTTGATTGCTTCTGTTACGACATCAGAAATACGTTCTACACATGTCATATCTTTGTCGACCGCTATAACATCATGATTAAATGATGAAAGTTTGGTCGCAATCGTTGATCCGAAAATTCCTAAACCTAAAACACAATATGTTTTTCTTTGACTCATATACCTTACCCCACTAATATTTCAGCTTTTGGATATTCCACTGAATTTATTCTTTTTTTAGATTGTCGTACCAATGAAACAAACAATGCAATCGCACCTACACGGCCTGTAAACATCAATACAATAATAATCAATTTTCCTACAGTATTCAGCATTGGTGTAATTCCTGTTGAAAGCCCCACTGTACCAAATGCACTAAAGGCTTCAAAAATAAGATCCATTAACTCAATATGCCCTTGCGATAAACATAATAATATAATACCACAAAAAGCAACAAAAAATGAATATAAAACAATGACAAAGCATTTATCAACCTGTGCCCCTTGAATCTCACGTTTCATCAAGGTTAAATGATCGTTATTTCTAAACTTTTTCATAACATAAAAGACAATCACAAAGACCGTTGTTGTTTTGACCCCACCAGCTGTACCACCAGGGGAGCCTCCAATAAACATATAGATACACATAATCAATAAGGTTGCCCTATTTAACAGACCATAATTAATCGTTGAAAATCCAGCTGTTCTAAGGGTTGTTGCATTAAATGCCGCTGCCTGTATTTGATCATACAAAGATAAACCACCCAAGGTATTAGGATTCAAGACTTCAATTGTATAAATAATAATAAAGGCTGACACTAACAAAAATACACTTGAAACTAAGACCACTTTAGTATGTAATAATAAATGATCAAAGAATTTCCTAAACGGCCATCTTTGTTTAATCGCCTCTGTTAGGTTCGCTCTTAAATCAATCCATACAGTAAATCCCAAACCACCTGTTATAATTAAAAACATGACCGTATAATTAACAAGTGGATTATGTACATATTGAATCAATGAGGAAGAACCGAATAAGTCAATCCCTGCATTACAAAAGGCTGAAACCGATAAAAATAAAGCATGATATAAACCACCCAACACACCATAGGTAGGAATCATTTCAAAGGATAATAAAAACATCCCAATCCCTTCAAACAACATTGTATATTTAATGATATGAATTAAAAATTTACCGACATCACTCACATCAATTTTATTAACTGCATCCCTTAAAATCGTCTTTTCACGATAAGCAAGTTTCTTTTTAAATAAAGTAATCATAACGGCCACAATTGACATCAAACCTAATCCACCAATTTGAATAAGACATAAAATAACCAATTGTCCAAATAATGAATAAGAATCTACCGCAACTACCGTCATCAACCCAGTAACACAGGTTGCGCTGGTTGCAGTAAACAGATTATCTATAAATGAAACATGAATCCCATTTTTTGCAAAAGGCAATGAAAGCAGAATCGTTCCAATTAATATAACAAGCACAAAACTAAGTACAATTAATCTAGTAGCCCCAAGATTACGTATTAATTTATCTTTTAAATGTTTATAAGAAAACATCATCTTTCCCCCATCTATAATATATATATAATAAAACAATAAAATAAATATTCAATACTTTTTATTAAAATTGACATGACAAGCTATCCTATGATTTGAAGTTTATAAAAAATCTTTTTAATGTATACTTATAATAGAAGCATTTAATAATACGGTACTTACAGGAGGCACTATGAAAAAAGGACTTGTATCCGTTACATTTAGAAAATTAGAACCAGAAGAAATCATCCAATTAGTCAAAGAAACAGGATTAGATGGCATTGAGTGGGGAAGCGACATCCATGTTCCTGTAGGAAACATTGAAAAAGCAGCGCATATAGCCAACCTTATGCAAGCCAATGGACTTGAAACAATCTCTTATGGCTCATATTATCGAGTAGGTGAAAGTGACAACTTTCAATTAATCATTGATACTGCAAAATCTTTAAAAACCACCAATATACGCGTATGGGCTGGCAGAAAAAATCATGATCAGTTTACTCCCCTAGAAAAACAAGCACTTATAAATGATGCCAAAAGAATTTGTGAAATGGCGAAAGAAGCATCAATGAGTATTTCTTTTGAATATCATGGGAAAACTTACACCAATACCCATGCTTCAACTATAGACCTTCTTTCTGAGATCAACATGGAAAATAACTATTCTTATTGGCAACCTTTATCCAATGCAAGTGAGAAAGAAAAAATGGAAAATGTTAAACAATTATATCAAGATAAAAAACTAATGAATATTCACATTTTTCATTGGGATGAAAACAACCATCCATTTTTACTAAGTGAGGGTAAAGAATTATGGGCAAACCGTTTAAAAGATATAAACTGCAATGCCCTATTGATTGAATTCGTAAAAGAAGATTCTATTGAAAACTTCTATAAAGATGCCCAAACTTTAAATGAGCTTGTTATTCAACACCAAAACATAAATAAATAAGCTAAAACAACTATAAAAAACAACACTTTAATACGATATATATACGATATTCAACAAATACGATTCTTAATCAATGATTCCTCATTAATAAAATTGCTATTTATATAAATTAATGGTATGATACCAAGGCTATATAAAGAAAGCGAGAAATAAATGAAATTTAACGAATTACCATTATCAAAAGAAATCCTAAGGGCAATCGATGAAATAGGTTATCAAGAAGCAACCTATATTCAAAGTGCATGTATTCCTACGATTTTAAACGGTGGAGATGTAATCGGTCAATCTCAAACTGGAACAGGAAAAACAGCAGCATTTTCGATTCCTCTTATTGAAAAGATCGAAAATCATAAATCCAAAAAACCAAAAGCAATTATTTTAACCCCTACTCGTGAGTTAGCTTTACAAGTTACTCAAGAAATCAGAAAATTTTCTAAATACAAAGAAGGCATTAAAGTCGTAACAATTTACGGTGGTGCCCCTATCCAAAAACAAATTAGTGAACTAAAAGGAAGTACAGCAATTGTTGTTGGGACTCCAGGACGTGTATTAGATCATATTAAACGTAAAACTTTACGTCTTGATGAATGTGAAACCATCATTTTAGATGAAGCAGATGAAATGTTAAATATGGGCTTTAGAGAAGATATCGAGTCCGTTATTCAAGAAATGAATCCAGAACATCAAACAGTATTATTTAGTGCTACGATGCCTAAAGCGATTCTTGAAATTACTCATTTGTATCAAACAAATCCTGTTCATATCAAAACACCAATTAGTGAAATTAGTGCAAGTAAGATTGAACAATGCTATTACGAAGTAAATCAATCAGACAAAAGAAAAGCCTTAATTCAATTAATGCAAGTTTATCCTTATTCATTAGCAATGGTTTTCTGTAATACGAAAAAGATGGTTGATGATTTAACCCAAGAATTAGTTGGACGTGGATATGCTGCTTGTGCCATTCATGGAGACATGAAACAAGAAATGCGTTTGCAAGTTTTAGACAAGTTCAAACAAAGAAAAATTAATATCCTCATCGCAACCGATGTTGCAGCAAGAGGAATTGATGTTGACAGCATGGATATCGTATTTAACTTTGACTTCCCTCAAGAAGATGAATATTACATTCACCGTATCGGAAGAACAGGACGTGCTGGAAAAGACGGGGTTGCGGTTACCTTAATCACACCACGCCAAAGACATTTAATCCGCAATATTGAATATAAAACAAAAGCAAAAATGATTAAAAAAGAATTACCTAAGGGTGAAGAAATCAGAAAGATGCGTTTGGATCAATTACGTGTTGAAATCGAAGAAAGCATGAGCAAACAAGTACCAGAAGAAATTTCATACATGTTGTATGAAATGACGACTGATGGCTTTAGTTACCAAGATATTGCCGAAACTTTAATGCATCGTGTATTAGGAAATGAAATCTTTGAAGAAATCAAATCTCCTAAAAAATCAAATAGTCTTGTCGTAACACATAAATCAATGGCTACGATTACCTTAGATGTTGGACGTAAACATGAAGTACAACCAGCACACATTGTATCTGCTGTTGCTGAAGCAAGTGGTATTAGTGGAAGAGATATTGGGAAAATTAAAATCTATGAAAAAGAATCAACCGTAGAAATTCCAGAACAATTCCTAAATGAAATCACTACTGCCCTTTTAAACACAACCATTAAAGGGTATGAAATCCATATTAGCACAGGAAAAAACTATGGACGTTTAGAAAAGAAACGCAGAGATGATAAACGTGGTAATAACTACGGAAGAAAATCAGATGATCGCAAGTCTGATGGAAGAAGAGATCGTAAGAAATCAGATTCTAAAGATGGACGTAGAAAACCAAGAAAGAAAAAAGAAGATTAAAAAAGACTCGTCAATTATGGTCAGTGGTCACAAGGACACTTTATGACCATCTCTAAAGATTATTGTATTAGGCAGACAGTTTCGGCTGCCTGCCTTTTCTTTTGCCTACATTACCAATAATACATCATGCTGCTCGATAATTTCATCAGTGTCAATTTTACAGAATTCCTCAATCAGTTCAATAACAACCTCTTTCATGACATCAAGTTCTTTTTGCAGCTTGTTGATGCTACCTCTTGTTTCCACAGTGTTTTTATCGTTTATATGGTTTTGCAAATAAGTCTTCACCTTACCTTGCAAAGTGACTTAGCAGCTTGATGTCATCTAAGATAATTTTATCTAATATGTTCTGCCTTAAATAATGTAAACTACATTCCTCTTTGCCAAATCGCTTGTAAGTGAAACACATAAAATTTGTTTGCTTTTAGCTATTGTATGCACATGATGTAGATTTAACATTTTACCACAATCAACACAGAAGATAACGCCATAATCGTTCCAAGTATGGTTCCAATCACTGCACCACGCACATGGTGATTAATCTTACGATATTCATCAACCATATCTTCAGTGCCTTTAATGATTGATTTTTTACTATGGCAAAATATGATTATATCTAATACGATCAAATCATAGATATTAACCACAAAGAAAATCATAAATGTATGATAAAATGCTGAACTAAAGCTTCTTGCATTAGAAAAATATGCAATGAGCGCTAGTGAGAAGACTGAAATGATGGCTGCTAGTATTTTTCTTAATACATGTTTTTGATGTTCCTGTTCAAATAAATCTTTATACTGAGGCAAAGACTTTACCCTTTCCTTAATCGCTGGTGGATATGAAGCAATTTGATTTAAAGGATTTTTATATAAAGGTGGCATAATTAATACTGTAAATAATATACATGCAACCATTGATTCAACAAATAACAACATCTTTCCTACCCCTCATTATCTTTAGCAATTTAATTAAGTTAGTATATGCTAACACGCATTTAATGTCAAGAAGGGAAGATTGAACAAATTGTAGTCTACGAAAAAAAATAAACCCTTTCGGATTTATTTTATGATTTCTTTGAGTTCTTTTAGTGGTCTATTAGCTTGTTTAGGATGTGCTTTTTGGTATTGTTCAAGTTCTTTCTCTATTAAACGGTTAAGTTCAACTTCAAACAATCTAGAACTTATACGTTTTGCATTGGCTGACAATACACTCAATTGAATTAATCTATCTGAGGTTACTACTATGACTTGGTAGTCTTTTTCTAATTCTTTTGCTTTTTGTTGAATATATTGATCAGCACTTACATTAGTTTTGGTAAATAATATATCTATGCGCTCATTTTTCAGTAATTGATGGTCTACATGATCTTGTTTATATGCATCAAATACAACTAATAGATGACAATTTTTAATCGCTTGATAACTTGACAATAGATGCAGTAATTGATTACGTGCAGCCTCTATTTGATGATTGGCAATCTCTTTTAAATCATTAAAACTAAATATTAGATTATACCCATCGACCAACATATAGACTGGTTTTTGAAAACTTTGAATACGTTGTTGATACAATTGATCTGCATCAAAACCTACCTTTTGGCTAATGACGCGTTCTTTTGGTTTATAGGTATTGTTCATCACCCTTGTTAATTCTTCATCACTCACCCTATGTTTAATGCTGATAGATGATTTAATAGGTTCTATGGGTTTGTATTGATAGCTGGTATGCATATAATTTTCCACTTCATCCCAGGCTACATAAAATCCCTTACCCTGTTTAAAAAACATAGAACCGGTTGGATGTTGAAGATCCGATAAAGGATCATAGGTTATTGTGTTATAAATTTCTTCATTAATATTAACTTTTTCAAAACCATTTAGTGAGAGTGAAAGACTACTTTCTTCTTTACTTAATTGTTGAAGAAGACGTGTGAAATCCATCATTTTTCTAACGGGAGCTTGTCCATTTATTTTAACCTGTGTTTCTAATTGATTGATTTCATAGTTTGCTCCTCTTTGATCTAACTCAAAAATAACGCGACTTAAATCTTGAGGTAAGACACTTATTGAAAAGCGATATAAAGGTTCCAACAACACACATTCAGCCTTCATTAATCCTTGTCTGATTGCACGGTATAAGGCTTCTTTTAAATCAATAGGTTGGGTATGTTTTAAGTTAGTATCAACGGATAATAGTTGAATATGAACATCACTTACCTCAGCCCCTTTAATAACCCCTTTAATGCGTAAAGTTTTCATGTAACGCATGAGCTGTTCTTGAGCAACTCTTGAGGATTCATTTTGGCATCTATTTTCATAAGTCATCCCTGTATTTAATTCATTTGGACTTAATAAAACATGGACCTCAGCATAGTGTCCCATTGGCTCATAGTGACCAACCCCCTCAGCAACCTTACTAACCGTCTCATAATAAAGCACATCTAATGGTTTAAAAGAAACTTCTATTTGATACAGCTCACTAATTTTTCTTTGCAAGATTTCTTGTTGAACCTCTCCCATTAATGAAATATGAATCTGTTGTTGTTCATCGATTGTTAGGTTTAAACTTGGATCTTCATCATTTAACTCAACTAATTTATTATACAGTAAAACAGGATCTATTTGATGGCCTATTAATTGATATTCCATTACTGGATGCAAGATTAATGAATGCTTTGGTTTATTAATACCAATGTATTGACCTGCTTGAATATGATTTAATCCCTTAACACTACAAATTTGGCCTGCCAAGACTTCCTCTACCATCTCATACTTAACACCTGAATAAAGTCTAATTTGATCTATCTTTTCTTCTTCAACCTTAGATTTTACTTTTAAGCTACCACCTAATACTTTAAGATGTAGCCATCTTTGATGATGCTCACGAGTAACTTTGTAAACATAAGCCTCAAAATGAGAACTATAGCTTATAGTTGGTTTAAAACGACATAGATAATCTAATAATTGATCAACACTATCATTATTTAATGCACTTCCAAAGATACATGGAAAACATTTGCGTTGTTGGATTAAAGAAGCAATTTGTAAATCACTTAGCATTGAGGTTTCTAAATATTGATTTAATAAGTCTTCCTCATTTAAAGCTAAAGTTTCCATTAATTCAGCATTTAAATGTGTAAAGTCTAAACAATTGACACTTAATTGATTTTGAATATTGGTTAAGATTGTATCTTTATCATAGTGGGTACTATCCATCTTATTTACAAAGATAAAAGTTGGCACTTGATAATAGCTTAATAGATTAAAAATGACCTTGGTTTGTGATTGGACTAATGAGTGGGCATTAATCACTAAAATCGCAACATCAAGAACATTCAATACCCTTTCCATTTCAACAGAAAAATCACCATGTCCTGGTGTATCTAATAGATTGAAAATTTGTTGATGATATTCAAAACGTGCTTGTTTACTATAAATGGTAATCCCTCGTTGTCGCTCTTGCACATCATAATCTAAATAAGTTGACTGATGATCTACCCTACCCATCGATGAAATCTTTTTGCTTGTAAACAATAAACTTTCTGATAATGTCGTCTTTCCTGCATCAACATGGGCTAAAACCCCTATACTTAACTCATCCATACTTATACCTTAGAAATATCTAATTGATGAATATCAATATACTTTGCTTGATAGTGATTTGTAATTATATCTTTATCCTGATAGTCGACATAGATAAATCTTTGTTGGCTACTTAAATATTCAAATCCTCTTTTTAAGCCTTTAATTTCAGGATCAATCTTAGCTAAAGCTAAACGATATCTTTTTAAAGAAACAAAGTTTTCTTTTAAACAATTAGCAATTCTTCCTGATGCATTGCTTGATAAACGGTCAATGACAAGGGCATCTCGTAATGGGCTATCTCTTTCAAATAAATTAAAAATCATCGCTGTAAAGCCATCTAATGAGACCTTATAATCATATTCAATATGTTGAGCTATATATAAGAATAAATCAAATGGATTTTTGCCTGTTTTATCTAATAAATAGTCTACACTATATAAGAAACGTCCACTATTAACCATTCTTTCAAAGATATCTTCGACTTGATGAATGAGTTTGAACTCTTCTTTTTTAAGCCACTTTGTTTCACTCACCTCATAGGGTGGATTTAAATCATAAGCAACAAAATATTCATCACGATGATCTCTTAAATAAGAACCATGGAGTAGTTTTAAAAATCCTAGTTGTAACATGTGTGGTTTAATTTTATAAGCTAGATTAAAACTTTCTTTAAAGCTTACTAAATCTTCAAGAGGTAAACCTGCAATTAAATCAATATGAATATGCGCATTATTAAAACTGATTAAACGCTTAATATTTTCTACTAGTATTTTGGTATTTGTTTTACGATGAACTTCTTGTAAAGTTTCTTCATTAAAGCTTTGTAAACCAATTTCAAATTGAAATAAGCCAACAGGAGCTCTTTGTATCGTATGAAATAGTTCTTCATTTAAAATGTCTCCAGCAATTTCAAAATGATAGGTTACCTCATGACTTACTAATTCTGGATGATCGATAATAAAACTTAAGATATCATTCGCTCGTTTAGCATGAGCATTAAAAGTACGGTCGACAAACTTAATCGTCTTACTTGATGAATGACTTAATTTAATTAAATTCTCTTTAATAAGTTCAAAATCAAAAAAACAAGGCAAATCATCTTGTCCCGATAAACAAAAAGCACATTGATAAGGACATCCCCTACTTGCTTCAAAATAGACAATACGTCCATTAATTTGATCAATGAATTCTTGAGTATATGGATTAATAAAACTAGTTAATTTACTTACTGGATGACGAATAATTTTTTCTTCATCTAAATAACTTAATCCTGATATAGATGGCAAAGCTTGGTTTTGATATAAGGCATCAATTAACTTAGGTAAGCTTTCTTCTCCATGTCTTCTTAATAGATAATCTACTTCAGGATGATTTCTTAATACTTCTTCATCATTAAAGCTAACCTCGGGTCCTCCAATAATAATGGTTGGATTGATAGATTCTTTAATCATTTTAATTAATTGGAATGTTTGTCTCACATTCCATATGTAAACACTAAAACATAAGACATTTGGTTGATGGCTTATGATTTCATCTTTTATCTTTTCAAGCTCTACATTAATCGTTGACTCATAGACTTTTACATTACAATCAGTCTTTGAATATTGATGCATCGCTTCTTTTAAGTACCATACACTTAAAGAGGCATGGACATATTTTGAGTTTAATGTTGCGATTAGAACGTTCATAATACTTCCTTTCTTATCTATTATAAAGCAATTTTCTACAATTGCCATATTCTCAATTGAAATGATACACAATTCTTTGTATAATATCCTAGATAAAGGAAGAATACTATGAAAAAAATAAGAACAAGATTTGCACCTAGTCCTACAGGCTACATGCATATCGGTAATTTAAGAACTGCTTTATACGAGTATTTAGTAGCTAAAAAAGAAGACGGGGATTTTCTTTTAAGAATTGAAGACACTGACCAAGGAAGACTTGTTGAAGGTGCAACAGACATTATTTATGAAACACTAAATCAATGTGGTTTACACCATGATGAAGGACCAGATATTGGTGGGGATTTTGGCCCTTATGTGCAATCAGAAAGAATGCAAAGTGGGATGTATAAAGAATATGCGAAACAGTTAATTGACTTAAATGGTGCACACTATTGTTTCTGTAGTGAAGAAGACATTCAAGCTCAACGTGAAGTTGCTGAAGCTAAGGGAGTTTCTTTTAAATTTAATGACCCATGTAAACATTTAGATTCAGCAATTATTGAAGAAAGAATTAAAAATGAAGACTATGTTGTTCGTCAAAATATTCCAAGTTCAGGAACAACCTCATTTACAGATGAAGTCTATGGTACCATTACTGTTGAAAATGAAACCTTAGATGAATCCATTTTATTAAAAAGTGATGGCTTTCCTACATATAACTTTGCGAACATCATTGATGATCATCTGATGAATATTACCCATGTTGTAAGAGGGAATGAATATTTATCAAGTACCCCTAAATATAACTTAGTCTATCAATCATTTGGTTGGGACATTCCGACTTATGTACACTGTCCTCCTGTAATGAAAGATGAAACCCATAAGCTTTCTAAAAGAAATGGAGATGCTTCTTTCCAAGACTTAGTTTCAAAGGGATATCTGCCTGAAGCGATCTTAAATTATATTGCTTTACTTGGATGGGCACCTGAAACAGAACAAGAAATTTATACATTGCCAGAACTTGCGAAAGCATTTAATGTCAAACGTATTGGTACAAGTGGTGCGATTTTTGACATCGATAAATTAACTTGGATGAATGGGATGTATTTACGTAATATGGATATTGAAACTTATACTACTTTGGTTTCTCCTTATATTCATAAGGGTGTAAAAGGAAACTTTGATACAACATCAATCGCAAAAATTCTTCAACAAAGAACCAATGTATTAAATGAAATTGTTGATATGATTGATTTCTTTGATACCTTCAATCTTCCAACAGAAGAAATGTATACAAACAAAAAGATGAAATCGAATCCTGAAGTTGCGAAAACATCAATTGAAGCTACCATTGCTCTATTTGAAAGCATCACTTCATGGGATGAAACAACCCTACATGATGCAATGATGAATTTAGTTGTTGAAATGGGCATTAAAAATGGACAATTGTTATTCCCTGTTCGTATTGCGATTACAGGCAAACAATTTACACCAGGGGGTGCAATTGAAATTTCTCATATCTTAGGAAAAGAGGAGTCACTTAGTCGTTTAAAACAAGCATTAGCTACATTAACTGCATAAATCTTAAAGAATTGATTCGTCAATTCTTTTTTACTTACTATTTTATATTTTATGTTTTTTATAGTAAAATCAAAGAAATGGAGGCAAAATATGAAAATCATAGATTTACATTGTGACACCCTTACTAAAATGATGGATACGAATCAACATTTAATCCATAATCAATTACATATTGATTTAGAAAAAATGAAGATAGGTCAAAGCAAACTACAAGTATTTGCAATCTTCACCGACTTAAAAAATACAGATGATCCTAATGCTTTTGTTTATCAAGTGATTGATTTTTTTGATAGTGAAATGAAAGCAAACAAACATTTGATACAAGCAGTTAAAACAAGTGATGAAATCAATCAATCAGATAAGATGATAGCCTTATTAAGCCTTGAAGAAGGCGATGTAATTAAGGATGACTTAAATCAACTAGACAAACTTTATCAACATGGTGTGCGGATGATTGCACCCCTTTGGAATTATAAAAACAGCATTGGTACCCCTGCTGTAATCAATCAAAATGAGTGTTTAACCGATTTTGGAATTCAGTATATTAAAAAAATGGAAGCTTTAGGAATAATCATTGATGTTTCACACTTAAATGATGCTGGCATCAGGGATGTCTTAGCTTATACTAATAAGCCAATTATTGCCTCTCACTCTAATGCACGTGCATTATGTGATGTTCCTAGAAATTTACCAGATGAACTGATTATCGCCATTGCCCAAAGAGGTGGTGTCATTGGCATCAATTACTTTGATAAATTTTTAAATGGCAGCAGTATTAAAAATATGATTTTACATATGAAACATATCGTAAAGATTGCAGGAATTGATGTTTTGGCATTAGGAAGCGATTTTGATGGAATAACGTGTGAATTAGAGTTAAAAGATACTTCCTATCTTCCTTTACTAATAGATGCTTTAAAGCTACATTTTACAAAAGAGGAAGTAGAAAAAATTTTATATAAAAACACCATGAGAGTTTTTAATGAATGTTTAAACTAAAAAAGGAGACGTCTCCTTTTTTACATTTGATTATATTTTTCAATGATTTTTTGTACCAATGGATTTCTTACAATATCTCTCACTGCTAAATGTATGACCTTAATTCCTTTTATATCCCCTAATAATGAACTCGCTTCTACTAGTCCATTAGCCTTGGATAGCTTGATATCCATTTGTGTTTCATCCCCTGTAATGACCATTTTAGAATGATTACCTAGTCTTGTAAGAAACATTTTCATTTGTGAGGAAGATGTATTTTGGGCTTCATCTAAAATAATAAATGCATCATTTAAAGTTCTCCCTCGCATGTATGCCAATGGCGCAATTTCAATCACTTGTTTATCAATGAGTTTATTGGTATTTTCTATCCCCAACATTTCATAAAGTCCATCATATAACGGAATAAGGTAGGGATCGATCTTTTCTTTTAAATCTCCTGGCAAAAAACCTAGATTTTCTCCTGCTTCAACAGCAGGTCTCGTTAAAACAATTTTTTTAAACTCACCCTTCTTTAATAAAGTAACCGCCAATACAACTGCTAAGTAAGTTTTCCCTGTCCCAGCTGGACCTAGTGCAAAGACAACCTGTTCATTACGCATTGCATCTACAAAGTATTTTTGTCCCATTGTTTTAGGGTAAACTCCCTGCCCATTATTTTTACGAGCCACTAAATCTTTTTTCCATAGATGATTCTGCAAATGTTCTTTTTCACTCACCAAATACTGTATAAATTGAGTATCGATAGGTGTCATTTGTTTGACTTCACTTACAAGTGATTCTAATACATAAATGAGATGTTGATGATCTTGTTTATCATTTAATTGAGCAATAAGTTCATTAGCTCCCATAATAATATGTGTTTCAAACAAATCTCCCAAATAGACTAAATGAGATTCTTGAACCCCTGCTAATTGATTTCTTTGTTCAAGGGTTAATGTTTCGATATTTACTGTTATTTTACTCATGCATCCTCCATAATACTCTTATTATACTATGTCTAGCCAAAATAAAAAGCACTATACGTGCTTATTTATTATTTACCTTTACGAGCTTTACGAGCTGCTTCTTTTTTAAGCTTTTTGCGAACTCCTGGTTTTACATAATATTCTCTTTTACGAGCTTCTTGAAGGGTTCCATTACGAGAGACTTGACGTTTGAAACGACGTAAAGCATCATCTAGCATTTCGTTTTCTTTAAGTACCACTTTTGCCATAATTACACCCCCTTTTTAATCAACAACCCAATTATAACAGTTTCAGGTAAAAAATCAAGAATTATTCCATTTTTTTAAAATTTTGACTTAATTTGCAAAGTAAGTGCAACCTTAGGATAGAGATAACTTAGCGAATCAATTTTTCAAAGAGAGTAGCAGTAACTTAATGATTTATTTTATACTTTCATAAAAAACCATTTTAACTT
>JAWXUG010000024.1:0-15033 GCA_044432885.1 Erysipelotrichaceae bacterium
GTTATCAAGCATCGCAGAATCAGAACCTGAATCATCAACACTTGGAAAGACCGTGTTAAGATGACTTTTTAAGGAAGAGGAAGATAAAGACTGCTCACGTGCTAACATTTTGTCCCTATTGCCATGGATCGTATTAATTTCTCCATTATGAACAATTAAACGATTTGGATGGGCCCTTTGCCAACTAGGATTCGTATTTGTTGAAAAACGCGAATGGACAAGGGCAATTGCCGATTCATAGCTTTCATCCTGTAAATCCAAATAAAACTGTCTAAGTTGATTCACCAAAAACATCCCTTTATAAACAATTGTACGACTAGAAAAAGAACAGATATAAGCATCCATCCACTTTTTCTCAATCATTCTTCTAACTACATATAAGCGGCGATCAAAATCAATCCCCTGATTCACATCACTTGGTCTTTGAACAAAGGCTTGCATAATATAAGGCATTGAAGAAAGCGCAACCTCACCCAGCACAGATTCATCAACTGGAACATTACGCCATCCAATAAGATGTAAATCCTCTTCAATTAAACACTCTTCAAAAACAGCGATACATTCATTACGTTTTTGCTCATCCATTGGAAAAAAACACATAGCTACCCCATAATCTTGGGCTTTATCTAACGCAAATATATTTAATTCTTTAAAAAAAGTATGGGGTATTTGTGTAAGAATCCCTACACCATCCCCTGTTTCACCTTTAGCATCCTTCCCCGCACGATGCTTTAAGGTCTCCACGATACTCAATGCATTCTCAACAATTTTATGGGTCTTCCTCCCCAAAATATCCACACATGCACCAATCCCACAATTATCATGTTCAAATCGTGGATTATAAAGTGGCGCCATCTTCGCATTTCCTTTTTGATCAACCATATACTTCCCCTTTACCATAAATTATAACTATGTCTATTATAAAGCATAAAGAAAACCTAATCAATTTAAAATGAAAAGGTTTTAATTTGGATGTAAATTTTTACAAATCTATTACATAAAAATATAATAGTGAGTTTCTTATAGAAGATTTATATAAAGGAATAATCTTTCATATCCATTACATTTTAATCTACAACAGAATATGTCCTATCATAAATTCTTTCTTGAATCTGAGCTTGAATAAACCCAATACCTAAACTTGTTCCTAAACTTATCACAGCAGCATTTCCGTTCATTGAAGGCATAGCAAATGTAGCTGAAGTCGTATCATGAAATAATTTAATATTTACTTTCTTTAATAACATCCTTGAAAGCACCTCTTCCAGATAAATCTGATAATTTGGATGTATTGATGCTAATTTCCCAAATCCTCCACGTCTTATCAATTGTCCGTTTTCTACATAATTCGCAATACTAATATATATATTAATATCTGTACTCGATGTCCTATTTTCATTTACTGTACTAACTACTAAATCTAATAAATATCTATCAAGCTTATAAGAATCATCGATATGCCAATCAGTATGACACGATTTAATAGGAGTTAGTATATGTATTTTGGTTTCATTACACTCATTGTTAACAACACCTCTTTTGATGTTGGTATGACCGAAATCAAACACAAATCCTTCTTTTGTTTCCAAAGACATAAGTTTAGCTATCCCAATAATAGACGAATTAGAAGGATAATCAGCAACACTCACATTTAGATTTATCTTTTCTTTTTTTAACATTTTTTCAAGTGTTTTAATGAAATATGCACCCTGTTCTCCTTCAACAAATCCTCCACAGAAAATAATTTCATCAACACCTAACCAGTATTCGTAATGCTCTTTATTCCAACTTTCGTTTTAAAATGATGATTTACCTTCAACTCTTGTATTAAAAGAAATGTTTTATAAATGTATTCATCAATTTTAGATTTTGTTGTATAAGCTTTAAAACAAGTATTTTTTTCAATCATTAAAAAAATATTATTTAATGAAGAAAGTGCTAACGCAGTACTGTTTCTAATAAATGGATTCATGTAACTTCCTCTTCTTTCTTGAAATCCTGAGAAATCAAAGCTAGTTCATTTTAATACTAATTTCTTTGGCATTATTAAAGATTTTAATCATACTATATTAAATTTAATGTTAATTAGACATCAATCAATTATTATTGATTTTTATTTTGATCACTTAATATAGCGTTCATAACTGCAACATCTGCAGGTATCCAGTCTATATTTATTAATTTCTCTTTTTCTACCCACATAATAGATTGATGCTCACATATCTCTATTTCTCCATCAATAATATGAGAATAGTAACAATGCATGATTAAGTGAAAACTTGGATATTCGTATTCAACTGTGCATAGAAAGTTCTCTACTGAAATAACAACATTTAATTCTTCTTTTATTTCCCTTATCAAAGCTTCTTCTCTTGTTTCACCTAGCTCAATTTTACCTCCTGGAAATTCAAAGTACCCTTTAAATTCACCATAACCTCTTTGTGCAACTAAATAACGATTATCACTCTTTATAATTGCTGCTACTACTTCTATTTGTTTCATTCATCTTCTCCTATAATGTAATCGTATAAATCTTCTTGTACAGCAGTTTTTAATTCATATACAAGTTCAACAGCTTTTTTAGTTGTGTTTGCCATCGTGAATTCTATAGGTTTTTCACATACAACCATTTGTCCTAGATAATAAAATTCTTTTGAAGTTCTATCGTCTTTGTTTTTTCTTACAAATAAATGCATAGCTATCCCTTTTTGAACTGAATTAACAGCAGTTACAATATCATCTGATTTCAATGACCTTCCTGATTTTGAAATAGCAAGTAATCGTTTAGGACTCAAAAAATGATCTTCGTACTTTATAGTATCGGCTATATCTTCACTTTTATCATAATTAATGAAAACAGGATAGGTGTTGGAATATTTATCATATTTGTAACCACCAATATTTAATGCTACTTCCGCCTTTTCCCAATTCAACAAACGACATACATCTTCATAAGTATATTTTTCATATAAACATAAATCAGTATCATTGTAACTTTGGTTAAATTTTCTTTTATATCTCATTTCGGAAAATGCCAAAATATCTAGAATTGCTTCTTTAAACATTAAATCTTTCAATTCATTATAAAACACATTACTGATATTAAATTCTTCATCAATGAAAACACTATGCAGATAAGACCTTTTAATAGAACCTGTTAAAAAGTTGTTTGTTAGTATATTTTTTATATTGCAAATAATTGTATCATTTAATTCTCTATGATATTCATATTTCATTTTATCTGACCACTTCTCAATTGAAAAATTGTTATTAAGTACAAGTTGTAATAGAACTATTTCATGAACTCTTTTCCCATTAGCAATTAAACGGGATAAATACTTAATCATTTCTAATTGTATTTCGTTAAATTGATATGTAAACTCTTCTTCATATTGCATTAAAAATGCATAATAAGATCCTACTTTATGATCAAATATTCTGGATAAATCTAATTCCTCAAAAATTTCAAAGTCAATCATTTTTGGTATTCTTCCAATTTTTTGTTTTAACTGTATATATCCATCTTTAATTAATTTGATATCATTGAGTTTAACACTATCAATTGATTGAAATATTTTTTCTTTAGACACACGATCAAAATGAACGGTCGATGAGCCTGGAAGCATTTTTATACCTTCTGTCAAAAATCTTCTAATATTGTCTTTATTAAATGTACGATCCTCAGATAAGGCGATTGGTATCATATAATTATTTGAATAATTACCTATAAAATCAAGAATGTTAACGTATTCTTTATTAGATGCCTTTCTTAAACCTCTTCCTAACTGTTGAATAAAAACAATTGGTGACTGTGTCGGTCTTAGCATAATAACTTGGTTTATTTCAGGAATATCTATCCCCTCATTAAATATATCTACAGTAAAAATATACTCAAGGAAATTTTCTTGCTCACCAACCAAACGAGCTACAGCTTCTTCCCTTTTACTAACACTATCTTCTCCACTTAGAGCTATCGTTCGATAACCAACTTCATTAAATTTAATGGAAAGCTCTCTAGCTTCCTTATTACTGCTACAGAAAATAAGCCCTTTTACTCTGTCACCTGAATATCCATAAAGCATTGCTTTAGTAATAATGTGCTTAACACGCTCATCGCATACTAAATCAGAAAATTTTCTATTATCTTCTAACTTTTCATCATTCAAGTAAATATCACTAATCCCAAAATAATTAAATGGTGTAATTAGATCACCTGCTAATGCATGATGTAACCTTATTTCATGAGCAATGTTGTTATCAAATGCTTTATATACATCGAAACCATCACCACGCTCAGGGGTTGCTGTCATTCCTAAATAAAACTTTGGTTTAAAGTATTTCATAATTTCTTGATAACTGTTTGAACCAACACGATGCGCCTCATCTATCACAATAAAATCAAATGCTTGTGGATCAAAAGTAGTATATACATCTTCCTTTGACATTGTTTGCATTGTAGAAAACAAAAAATCTTTTTCTTTATCTTTACTAGTTCCTGATAATAATCCATAAGTTTTTGTATCTTTAAAAATCGCCTTATAACTTTCCATAGATTTTTTTGCAATCTGCTCACGATGCACCAAAAATAACACCTTACTAACATTAACTGATTGTATCGCTAATGCTGATGCATAGGTTTTACCAGTAGCAGTTGCAGATATTAATAAAGCTTTATTTTCATTATTATTTATTAAATTATGAATGTTGTCTATTAATACTTTTTGCATAAAATTAGGTTTTATAACTTTTTTACTGATCGGTAGGTTAATCTTTAATTTCTCTGCCTTTTTTTCATTATACTCAAGTTCATACGCATCAATACAATTTTCGATGTTTTCAGATTCTTGCCAAATACTTTCAAATTCATCAAGTACAACTCTTGTATAGCTTCCATCTTCTAAACATACTATTTTACAATTCCATTCCTTACTTGTAGTTAATGCAGGCAAGGTCATATTTGAACTTCCAATAATAAAAGTATGAATATTATGACTTCTAAATAAATATCCTTTAGTATGGAATCCATCACTTGATCCGCTCGATCTATACATTTTAACCTCAATATTATCAAACATGGATAAAGCTTTAATCGCTTTAGGCTCACTAAAATATAGATAATCTGTTGTAATAATCCTTCCCTTTATATGTCTTTTCTCCAATTCTTCAAGTGTCATTTTTAGTGAAGATAACCCGCTATCTGTTATGAAGGCAACACTAATTGCAAACTCACTACATCTAATCAATTCTTTTTCAATTGAGTTAAGTATTTTACGTCCACTTCTTTGATCATTAGATAAAAATTCAGGCATGTATGTATAATCCTGATTAGCATTACTATCGATACAAGCAACTTCAAATCCTTTTATTATTTGATCTCTCATAAGCTCTTCCACCTTTATCATTATTATATACTTTTTATCTTATAGAAATACATGAAATTAAAAACATACAATAATTTTTAATAATAAACTAGAAGTCTACCCATTCACTAGCGTAACCATCATCATCTTCTACACAAATTTGTTTGCACCCTATTTCGCCAGGCTCTAATACAAACTCGCCTTTTTTATATTTTTTTATTGCCAATTCCATCGCGCCCTTCGAACTATCAGCTTCTACACTAAATTCTTGTGCAATCATTTCTTCAATAATAATTTTATATTTCATATTCATCACCTCTAAATAATTATTGATCAATAATAACTCATCTTCAATCATTAACTAGTTAGAAATTTAATCGTACTATTAATTTAACTAGTAAAAAAAGATGTAGCACAATCGACTAAGTCTTTGTGTAACATCTTTTAGTTTATTTTATTCTTTTTCTAAAGCTAATGTTTTTGTAGTTAAATCACATACTGATTCTGGTCCATAATATTGGATAGCTCCAGGATATACATAACTTGTTTCTACAGCCCATTGTTCTCTGTTTGCTTCAAAGAATTTGAATGGTTTTCCATCAAGTTCTACTAAAGCTTTTTTAATAACTGGTTTATCTTCTCCATGTCTTCTTTCAACGTTCATCATTTTAGTGATTGGCATACCACCTGCAACCCATTCGCTTGCTGGTTTTGAAAGATTAGACACTTTTGATAAGTAACCATTGTATCCGTATTGAATTAACATGAATGCGTTATATCCTAATGAATAACAGTAGTCTGAATCAAAGTTAGACGGGAATGCACATCTTCCTTCATATCCGAAGAAGTGATGTAATGCATTAAATTTACCAGTGAATCCTCTTTCTGATAATTTAGCAGCAACTAAAGCTGAGAATAATTTTTCTGATTCAATTAATGATACTTGTACATTTCCATGAGGATCTCTTTCTAAGAATAATTGTTGTTGGATTGTTTGAGGTAAAATACCAAATACTTCCATACTTTCTTTTGTTAATCCTTTTTCGATAAATGCATATTTTTCTTCCCAAGTTTCTAAAGCATTAAATGTATCTGCTTTGCTACCTGCAAGTAATTCATTAATTTCACCAATTAATGATGAGAATTCAGGAACAAATTCAACAACACCCTCAGGAATAATTGCAACTCCAAAGTTCATTCCATTAGCTGATCTTTTTTCAACTGAATCTGCAATGTAATCTGCGATTAAAGATAATGACATTTTCTTTTCAGCTACTTCTTCTGAAATTAAGCAAACATTTGGTTGAGTTTCTAATGCGCATTCTAATGCAACATGCGAAGCAGAACGTCCCATTACTTTAATAAAGTGCCAGTATTTTTTAGCTGAATTAGCATCTCTTTGGATATTTCCGATTAATTCACTATACGTTTTACAAGCTGTATCGAAACCGAATGAACATTCGATATCTTCATTTTTAAGATCTCCATCAATTGTTTTTGGACAACCAATAACTTGGATTCCTGTTTCATGTGCTGCAAAGTATTCTGCAAGTACTGCTGCATTTGTATTTGAATCATCTCCACCGATAATTACAACAGCATTGATTCCATGTTTTTTACAAACTTCTGCTGCAACTGCAAATTGTTCATTTGATTCAAGTTTAGTTCTACCAGAACCAATAATATCAAATCCACCTGTATTTCTGAATTCGTCGATGTAAGCATCATCGAAAACTAGTGTATCATCTTCTACTAAACCAATAGGTCCATTTTTGAATCCAATTAATACATTTTCTTTATTTGTAGCTTTTAAAGCATCATATAAACCACAAATAACATTATGTCCACCTGGTGCTTGTCCACCAGATAAAATAACACCTACTACTTGTTTTTTAGCTTCTGAAGTATTCGTTCCTTTTTCAAAAGTAATTTCTTTTTTTCCATAAGTATTAGGGAATAAAGCTTTAATTTTTTCTTGGTCAGCAACACTTTGTGTTTCTGCACCTTCTTTTACACCAATTTCAGCAATACCATTTCTTAGCATTGTTGGAAGTTTTGGTGAATATTCGTATCTTGCTTGTTGAAGCGCTGATTTTTTCATATTGTACTTTCTCCTTTTTACACAACAATAAAGTCATCACTAAAATTTTAAGGTATTTTTATTAAATTGTAAACTTTAAAGTAATATTTTCACCGTCAAAAACCTAAAATATGAGGACATTATAAATGCTAAGCAGATTATGTTAGCTTAAATGAATAAAAGAGCTCTCACAATATATAAACTTTATATATAACGATTAATATTATACAATTATTACAATTGCTTTTAACCATCTATTTTCATCCATTATGTATTTTATATTTTTTTAAATACCTTTGATTATCATATCAATAAATATATTGTTAACTCATAAGTAAATAACTTTAAAGTATATAATTTTTAATAAAAAAGAACTCTTTTAACAGAGTCCCATTTCAGTATATTAAAATTATTTGAAAGAATAGCAATTAAAGATAATTAAACTAACACATTAACAACTATATGTTTTAATTTATTGTAATTGCATTACAGGAAATCCACTTATTTGAATCCTTTCATCATCTAGCAAGAAAGTAACACTCCATCCATATTGATAGCCATCATCAGCAGCAAAAGTAATACTTTCAATCAAATAGCCATCAGTTAAATATTCTCCCATAATATTTACTGTATATGTTACAGAGCCATTAATAAATGTCATATCGCCATTAGATTCTACTTCTAAACTACATTCCTCTCGACCTGTGTCTACATCTAAATAACTACCGGAAATAGCGATAATGAAACCATCATCTACTTGTGTTAATACATAATCTTCATCACTATCTACCTGTGTACCAATATACTCTCCATCGCTATTATAGTATCCACTTCCATCATTTAACCAAAAATATCCAGCATCATCATAGTATCCATCCAAATCATTATATTGATTACTAGTACTACCTTGATTACTAGCAGTATCTTCATTATTAACAGTACTTTGGCATCCTACTAATAACATTATTGCAACTAATAAACTTGTACCTATTTTTCTTTTCATATATGTTCTCCCTTGTGAATTTAGTATACAACTTTTTGTAAAAGAAAAACAAATGAATTATACATTGATGATTATAATAATCTAGCAATGATAAAGCATTTGTATATGATTTTATAACAAATTCAATATTATTAGCATCAACAAACATTGAATGAGGTAACATTTTTGTCTGAATTTCAATCGTTTTTTTAATACTTCTAAGCTTTTTTCATTAACAGCATATCCATCTATTAAATATTTATTTAGTACATTCGTTGCACATCTTCTAAATACCTTTCCTTTTTTCAATTTAATTCTAAAACCAGTTGATAAAATCATGTCAAGCGAGTAATGTTCAACGTTATATGTTTTTCCATCTAATCCAGTTGTCGCAAATTTTGTGACAACTGAATCATCATCTGACAATTCCTCTTTTAGTGCATTATTAATATGTTTACCAATTGTCTTAACATCTCTATCAAACAACAAAAAAAGTTGCTCTAGCTCAATTTACCACTTTTAAACAAAAAAGACCACCCAAAATGAGTAATCTGATTTTTCCATAACAATAAATTTGATTAACGTTTAGAGAATTTATTTCCCTTTAAATAAAGGTTCAAGTTTCCTTTTGTTGCATAATTGCACACGATTTTTTGATAGTTTTTGGTTTAATAAATTCACAATACTTAGATTCGCTTCCATTTCATTATTTATACACTTCTCTTCGATGACCAATATTTAAAGCAGTTATAACTAACTTATTATCTTCTATGATGCATATTAAACGATAATCGCCTATTCTATATCTCCACTGTCCGCTACGATTTGAACTTAATCCTTTTCCTATTGTTCTTGGATCTTCACAACCAATCAAATTTTTTTCAATCCATGCTTTAAACATTTTTTGCGTATATTTATCAAGCCTTTTAAATTCTTTATCAAAGCTTGAAGTCGTTTCTACGCTATATTTCATAAATCTAATTCTTTCCACAATTCATCAATTGGAGTACTTTTTCTTCCGCTATCTACATATTCTTTATAAGATTGATTCGCAACTACAATATCATATTCATCTTCTATTTTTTCAAACAAAGCTTTTTTAAATGCTTCTCCAATTGACATAGAATGAATTTTTGAATAACTTTCAGCTAGTTGTCGTTCTTCCTCTGTTAATCTAATTGAAAATGCCATAATATCACCTCTATATAGTACATTGTACTATAATTTTATTATATGTCAATCTAAAAAATATTATTCGAAAAAAACACCGAATAAATGAGTGATCTGATTCTTCCATTATATCACGGTTGCGAACCTATTTATCAAGTGTTTATTCACGATTGCGAACCAATTGAAACTACAGACACCATAAAAAAGACCACCCAATAAATGAGTGATCTGATCTTTCCATAACGATAAATTTGATTAACGTTTTGAGAATTGAGGAGCTCTACGTGCACCTTTAAGTCCGTATTTTTTACGTTCTTTACAACGTGCATCACGAGTCAAGAATCCTGCTGCTTTTAAAGCTGGACGGTAATCTGCAGAAACTTCTAATAAAGCTCTTGAGATACCATGACGCATAGCGCCAGCTTGACCTGTTAGTCCGCCACCGTTAACATTAATTTTAATATCAAATTGAGCTTTTGTTTCAGTCAATTCAAGTGGTGAGTTAACTACCATGATTAATGTTTCAAGTGGTAAATAGTTTTCTAATGTTTTACCATTAACTGTGATTAATCCAGTTCCAGGAGTCATAAAGACACGAGCAACTGATGATTTACGACGACCTACACCAATATAGGTTACTGTTGAATTCTTCTTAGCCATTGTCTACTCCTTCTACCCTTTAATCTTCATTTCAATTGGTTGTTGAGCTGTATGTGGATGCTCAGCACCTTCGTAAACGAATACGTGTTTACGCATTACATCTCCAAGTTTAGTATGAGGTAACATACCATGAATCGCTTTTTCAACCCATTCAACTGTATATTCTTCTCTCATAGTACGTGTACTACGTGTACGTAATCCACCTGGATATAATGAGTGACTATAATAGAACTTTTTAAAGTCTTGGTCACCTGTAATTTGAATCTTATCTGCATTGATAACGACTACATAGTCGCCACAATCCACATTAGGTGTATATGTAGGTTTATGTTTCCCTCTTAATACTGTTGCAACTTCACTTGCTAGACGTCCTAAAGTACATCCTTGTCCATCAACGATAAACCATTGACGCACAACTGTGCTTGGCTTTGCCATAGTTGTTTGACGCATTTCTTTTTCTCCTTTTTATCCAATTTGTAGTTTCCGGGGCTACAATTTGGCATAAATTGCCGAGTTTTATTTTACCTTATTTCAACTAGGAATACAAGCTTATTTGATGAATTTGTATTCTTTTAGATGAAATCTTTGCAATTTGCCAAATCTTAATGATTTGTAGGCTAATCATACCACATGATAGCTATAAATAAGTAGTCTTTTATTGTATAATGAACAAAAGTAGGTGAGAAGATGTTTAATTGGTTATTAAAAAAAGAAGAGAAACCCATTATTGTTTGTATTCATGGATTTGGGAAGCGTAAAAGCGTCGAATTTGATGTCTTAAAAAGCTATCTAAGTGAGTATGAATGTGTTATTCCTGATTTATTTGATCAAAGTAATGAGGAAGATAAATACATGGAAGATTGGATTAAACGTGCAGAAGACGTCTTATTAAGCGTTACGCGCAGACATAAACGTATCATCTTAGTAGGATTTTCAATGGGTGGGGTCATTGCAAGTCATTTGGCTAGTAAAATACGCGTTGAAAGATTAATTTTGATTGCGCCAGCTTTTGAATATTTTACTTTTACCACAGCTACAAGTGTACTTAGTGATGTCTTTAGTAAGAGTAAGAAAAAATGTGAAGACAGTTTTATTCCTTTACCTAAAGACTTTACTTCGACCTTCATTAATATCGTGGATACATACGCTCAGGATATCTATCGTGTAGAATGTCCATTGATGATGCTTCATGCAAGTGAGGATGAAGTCATTTCTAGCAATGTGAGTGAGAAAGTCTATCGTAAAATAGAAAATCCACACAAGAAATGTTTTATCCTTCAAGGTGGATGTCATCGATTATTAGAAGATCAAAATTTAGGTTATGATGCGCTTTATTTAATTAAAAGTTATATTGAAGGTAAACTTAAATAAGCTTTAATAAATCTTGGATTTCATAGATTCTTGTCACACATGAATCATGTTGTCTTTTTGGATCACTACAAATCCATACTGTTTTCATCCCACAACGATGTGCACCAATAATATCTGTCGTAAACACATCTCCAACAAATAAGCATTCCTCTGGCTGTAGGTTTAAATGTTCGCACATCAACTGAAAAATACGCACATCAGGTTTTTGGAATTCATAATCTCCGCCAACCAAAATCTTTTCAAAATAAGATTCTATCCCTACATGTTGAATCTTATTTTTTTGTGCTTCACTATGTCCATTGGTAATTATTGCTAAACGATATTTTTTTTGTAAAGTTTCTAAGACATGAATACTTTCATCAAATAATACCGTTGCCTTAGGCATCTCTTGCGGCCACCTGTCGGCCATCTCATGCGCTAATTGAGGGTCCAACGCATACTTATCACAAAATTGTTTAAATGTCTTATATAAAGACTTTGTACCCCATTCATCCCAAGATATAATCTCTTGCAAGTGATGCTCTAACTCCATTGGTTCTAAATCAGGTATCATTTCCTGTATTAATTTAGAAAAAATCATTCTAGAACTATATTGTCTATCTGCTAATGTATTATCAAAATCAAATATAACTGCCTTTATGTTCATGTTTTTCCCCTTTTTAATAAGTATAAATCATCTACACAAAAAACAAAACCCTTAATACGTAAGGAAACCCTTAATACGTAAGGGTTTTATACTTAATCAAAATCACTATATGATCGATCATCAATAAATGCTTCATCTTCTTTTATATGTTTTGTGATATCAATAAAAATTAAAACAAAGGCGATTTGAATATAAGGAATAACAAATAAAGAACCAATTCCAAAAGTGTAAGCAGATAATAAATGCCATAAAATAAAACTTAACCCAAACCAAAATAAAACCATTTTATATCCACTCATGATAGATGCTGATTTTTTTATAGTTGCCCAAACACCAAGTTCTGGATATTGAATCATTACAAGATTTACATACATATACATCATTGAATAAATAATACCCGGTATAATAAAACAAATTGTCCCAAAGATAACAATGGTTGAAACCAATAAATTAACTACAACAATTTTCCCAAACCCATCTTTATAAGCTGAAAATATCGTTTTATAATCTGAATCACTCCCTTGTGTAATAAGGTTATAGATATATTTTTCATAACCATAAGATATTGGAATGACAACAAACAAACTTGCTGCCAATGAAATAATTGAAAAAGTAGAAGCAATCTGAATTAATTGTTGAAATGTACTTCCTTCAAATGTATAGATATCAAAGATCCAAACAGAAATCATAAACCCATCTAAATTTCCCATGATGTCATAACTTATCGTTGCTGAAATAAAAGATCCTGTTAACACCAACATCAATAAGGTTCCTAATATAATCTGTAAAAAGTGTTCACGTATGATATTGATTGATTGTGTTTTAAAATGTTTATACATAAAATTCTCCTTATATTTATGTTTATAGTATATATTTATTTTATTATTTTTACAAGATAGAAAAAAGTCCCTTTTCAGGGACTTAAGGTTTAACTATTTAATGATTTCAGTAACGTTTCCAGAACCTACAGTTCTTCCACCTTCACGGATAGAGAATTTAGTTCCTTTTTCAACTGCGATTGGAGCAATTAAGTCAACGATCATTTCTACGTTATCCCCAGGCATAACCATATCAACACCTTCAGGTAAGTTGATAACTCCAGTTACGTCTGTTGTACGGAAGTAGAATTGAGGACGGTAGTTACTTACAAATGGAGTATGACGTCCACCTTCTTCTTTGCTAAGTACATATACTTGAGCTTTGAAGTTTTTATGAGGAGTAACTGATCCAGGTTTTGCTAATACTTGACCACGTTCAACTTGGTCACGGTTAACACCACGAAGTAAAGCTCCGATGTTGTCTCCAGCTTCAGCAAAGTCTAATAATTTACGGAACATTTCAATTCCTGTAACAACTGTTTTCTTAGTATCATGGATACCAACGATTTCAACTTCTTCACCTAAGTTAAGAACACCACGTTCAACACGTCCTGTAGCAACAGTACCACGTCCTGTGATTGTGAAAACGTCTTCAACTGACATTAAGAATGGTTTGTCATCTTCACGAGTTGGGTTTGGAATATAGCTATCAACTGCATTCATTAATTCATCAATTTTAGCAGCCCAAGCTTCTTCACCTTCTAATGCTTTTAATGCAGATCCACGGATAACAGGTGCTGCATCTCCGTCAAATCCATATTCAGATAATAATTCACGTACTTCCATTTCAACTAAGTCAACTAATTCTTCATCGTCAACCATGTCGCATTTATTTAAGAATACTACGATATGAGGAACACCTACTTGACGAGCAAGTAAGATATGTTCACGAGTTTGAGGCATTGGTCCATCAGTAGAAGCTACTACTAAGATAGCTCCATCCATTTGAGCTGCTCCTGTGATCATGTTTTTAACATAGTCAGCATGGCCTGGGCAGTCAACGTGTGCATAGTGACGTGCTTCTGTTTCGTACTCAACGTGAGCAGTGTTAATAGTGATACCACGAGCTTTTTCTTCTGGAGCTCCATCGATTTGGTCATACGCTCTAGCTTCAGCCATACCAGCTTTTGCTAAGTGTGATGTGATTGCAGCTGTTAATGTTGTTTTACCATGGTCAACGTGACCGATAGTACCGATATTAACGTGCTGTTTAGATCTGTCAAATTTTACTTTTGCCATTTTGCAAATTTCCTCCTAATTTTATACATTTTAATTTTAAGATAAACCACTCAAGAAATCAATTAAATTTAATTAATCCTTAGCGTTTTTCTTAGCAATTGATTCTGCAATGCTTTTTGGCACTTCTGCGTAGTGATCCATTTGCATTACATAGTTTCCACGACCTTGAGTGAAACTTCTTAAGTCTGTAGAATATCCGAACATTTCAGAAAGTGGAACGAAAGAACGTACAGTAATTGCATTGTGTTTTTCTTCTTGGTCTCTGATTTGTCCACGACGTTTTGTAATGTCTCCCATAACGCTTCCTAAGTATTCACTTGGAGCTGTTACTTCAACCGACATAATTGGTTCAAGTAATACTGGTTTACATTTTTTAGCAGCTTCTTTTAATGCCATACTTGCAGCAATCTTATAAGCCATTTCTGATGAATCGACATCATGGTACGATCCGTCAAATAATGTTGCTTTAATATCTACAACTGGGTATCCAGCTACTAAACCGTTATTTAATGCAGCTTCTAATCCCTCTTTTGAAGGTTTAATGTATTCACGTGGTACAGTTCCACCTACTACGGCGTCAACCCACTCGAATCCTTTACCTTTTTCATTAGGTTCGAATTTAATCCAAACATGTCCATATTGACCAC
>JAWXUG010000025.1:0-15026 GCA_044432885.1 Erysipelotrichaceae bacterium
TTGATATTTTTAATCTTTTGTATTCAATTCCATTTATTGGAATATTCTTCTCATCAGCAGTTGGAATTGTCCTAAGTATTATTTCTTTTATTTGCCTTGTTTTAGCTATTATTGCAATTGTACGCGTAGCTAAAGGGAATGACGCTAAACTACCTCTTTTCGCTAAACTTGCGAATTGGGCTTATGGTGTTAGCAGCAAAACTGTAGAAGCTGTAACTACCGAATCTACAAAAGAAGCTGAATAATAACCTAGTATTTTCAACTTATATCTAAAAGTTAAGCTTATTAACCAATATTGATTAATAAGCTTTTAATTTATTTATTCATCTGTCTACATACTTCGTCCAATTTCGGGATAGAGGCAGCAGCTCCATTTCTTGAAACACACATGGATGAAGCCTTTGCACATCTTTTTAAATTATCTTTCACAGCTAATCCCTCAACAAGTCCTGCGATAAAATAACCTGTAAAAGTATCCCCTGCAGCTGTTGTATCAATGGCTTTTACTTCGAAGATTTCTTGGTGAACGATTTGAGTTTCGTCAACATAAATCGCTCCTTTTTCTCCAAGGGTTAAGACAAATTTTGCTTTTGGGAAACGGTCTTTTAATTTCTTAATTATTTCATCTTCATTTTCTGTCTCACACATTTGCATGCCTTCTACTTCATTTAATAAGAAATAATCAACCTTTTCTAAATTACATCTTTTTATCTTTTCATTGAATGGCGATGGATTTAATACTATGGTCATTTTTTTATCACACGCTTTATCAATGATTTCTTTTAACATATTTGTTTCATTTTGAAGAATTAGGATGTCCTTTTCATCAAAATTACTTAATACTTCATCAATAAAGGCTACATCCAACATTTGATTTGCCCCACCGTGAAGCAAAATACAGTTTTCACCTTTTGGATCTAGCTGAATAATCGCATGTCCACTTTTTTCCTTAACCATCTGAACATATCTTGTATCAACCTGATGTTGATTTAGTGTATCTAATAAAAATTGACCTTCCTCCCCAAGCTTTCCTGCATGGCACACGGTTGCGTTAGCCTTAGCCAAGGCAATCGATTGGTTTAGTCCTTTTCCTCCTGCAAACACATTTAAAGAAGTACTACTGATGGTTTCTTTAGATAAAACATGATGTTCCACCTCGTATACATAATCAATATTTAATGAGCCTATATTTAAAACTTTCATGCTACTCCTACCTTACTTCCAAAATACTGAAAATAATTCATTAAGTGCTTTTTCACTATCTACATCCATAGCAAAACCAATATAGTTAGCATCAAAAGGATGCACGCGCATATCTGTTACAACCATTCCCTTACAATATGTCCCCTCACATTCCATTCTTGCTTTTTTGTATTCAACACTTACAAGACTTGGATTCACTGCCACCATCATCGTTAATGGATCGTGCAAAGGACATTCATCAATGCAATAATCTTGGATACGATTTCCTGTCATATAATATTTCAATGCATCCACCATGTATGCAAATGCTTCTTTGTATTTATCACTAACATAGGGTGCAACTTCCATCACTTTACTAAGCTTCAATCTGACTTTCATCGTTACATCCAGTCCTACGACTAATACATCCAATCCGGACATGAAAACAATGTCACAAGATTTAGGATCTCCCGCAAAGTTGGCTTCACCCACCGGTGAAACATTTCCACTTACCTTTAGTGTGCCTCCCATAGCTACTACTTTTTTAATCTTTTTGATTAAATCAGGATACTTTAAAATAGCCTGTGCTAGATTGGTCATTCTACCAAGGGTAATCACCTCTAATTCCCCTTCGTACTTACAAGCCATTTGATAAATATAGTCCTCAGCGCTAATGTTTGTAACAGCTTTTTGTTGTGAAACCGGTAAGTCTACATCTCCTACACCGTTATGTCCATGAATAAATGCAACCGTTCCACCCCATTCACCTTCCAATGGTTGATTTGCTCCTATAATGACTGGTACTTCATAGGCGCATTTGGACAATTTAATGATTCTAAGTGTATTTTCAGCAGCTTGATAAGCATCTACATTCCCACAACTTGTGGTAATTCCAACAACCTCAATTTCAGGTTGATTCAATATATAAAGTAATGCAATGGAATCATCAATCCCTGTGTCTACATCAATTAAAAATTTTCTTTTACTCATACTTCCGCGTCCTTAGATATATCTTCTATCTTCTTTTTTAACGCAATTATTTTATCCAAATAAGGCGATTCTACATAAATATAGCGTTGAGCACTATCTCGATAAATTCGTGCAATTTCAACATTTCCACTCTTTAAATGTTGCACTGCTAAAAAGTAACATACTATAGCCAAATCATTTTTAATATAGTACTCTTTTTCAACTTTACATTCCATATCATTTATAAAGTTTACATCCTCATCAAAAGTCAGTTCAAAAAGCTGTTGATGATACATCATTCGCATTTCATCTTCTATATTTGATAAAATATTTTTTAATTTCACTGCGTATTCTTTATCTTCTTTAACTAAAAAAGTGTGATAAAAATAAACCATTAACTCCAGCTTCCCATCTTCTTTATAGCGCTTATCTTTACAAACCTCTAATTTATCGTTGAAGTCCTCTATTTTCTTTAACTCAAATAATGCTAGTAAATCATATAAATCATACTGTTCTTCTTTTAAAACAAACTTTACAGTTTTTTGATTGATATATGTTGATAAGTCTTGAAATCTTTTTTCTTGTAAAAAATTTGTGATTTCTACCCTAATATTTTTTTTCATATTGGATAGCCATATCACATATACAATAACACTGACACAAATTAATCCGCTTATAATTGTCATTTTTTCTCCTTTTTCTTTCATTTTACACGCTAAATTCTTGATATACAATGCTATTTGATTTTATTAGTTAACTATTATTTGTACTTATGTTACTATACATTATATGGAGGTTTTTTATGAACTTTAAAAAATATGACTCATTTATTATCAAGTATATATTAATATTTGCATTTCTTGCTTTTTTATTAATAAACTCTGCGGATGTTTTTGCTGCGATAGATAAGATCTATGTTGCCTTTCATACAATTTTATTGGCTATTTTATTGTCCTTTGTATTAAATATTATCATGAGTGCTTTTATCACTTTATTTAAAAGAACAAATGTAAAAATACTTATTAGATTTGATAAAGTAATTGCTTTATTATGTACGTTTTTAACTATAGGGCTTATTATTTATGCCTTATTCTTATTGGTTATTCCCGAAATTGTTAACGCATTCAGTTTGCTATTTAATATTCTGCCTACTTATTTAGATGAGGCTGTTAAGTCTCTAGTCAAGTTATTTGAAGATAGCCCTGAAATCACTTCCGCATTGCAATCTATTAATATTGATTGGAAAACCATGTTTGATAATGCAATTAGCTTTTTATCTTCTGGCCTCAGTAACATTGTAGGTACTACCCTTAGTATTACCTTATCCGTTGCAACAAGTTTATTTAATTCTATCTTAGTGATTGTCTTTTCTATCTATCTATTACTTGAAAAAGAACGTATTAAAAGAACGATCAAACGTTTAGCTAAATTATATTTAAGCTCACATTTATACCGAGTTAGCAATCATATTTATCACACAACCATTCAAACATTTAGCTCCTTTATTGCAGGGCAATGCATTGAAGCAGTAATCCTTGGGACTCTTTGTGCGCTAGGTATGTCTATATTAAATATGCCTTATGCGGTCATGGTTGGAACCCTTGTTGGAACCATCAATATTATCCCTATAGTTGGTGCTTATGCAGGTGGTGCTATTGGGGCTTTCATGGTTTTTACTGTAAATCCTATGCAGGCAGTAGGATTTGTCGTTTATCTTATTATCTTGCAACAATTTGAAAGTAATCTAATCTACCCACGTGTTGTTGGTAGTTCAGTAGGACTTCCTGGAATTTATGTGCTAGCATCTGTTATGGTTTTTGGAAGTCTTGCAGGTATTCCTGGAATGTTTCTTGGTATCCCATTTGTTGCTACAATCTATAAATTATCTAAAACTTACATAGAGCATAAAGAAACGATTACCAATGTTAATCATTTAGAAGAACTTAAAAATTAGTTATAACTCTTGATTTTGTCATATAAAAAATGAACCATTTACTAATTGGTCATCCAACTTTCGTGGTTCGTTTCAAGTAAGGAGATTGCTTTTCAATCTCCTGTTTTTCATTTAATCGACTTGCAATAATGCGAAATTATTTTCATTATCAAAGTCTAAAAACATCCTTTTATTACAATCACTACCTTATTATTCAACAATATCACTTACTTCATAATCATCAGGATTATTGCTTGATGCTTGAATACAGTTTCTTTTATTTACTTTGTACTTCTTTAGTATTTTTAATTCTCCTTGTAGTATTGGATCAGATGTAGTTTTTAGATGTAAATTTAATTTTCCCCTTAATTCATCAACAATATGTTGCAATGAAGGTTCATTAATTAAATTATCTTTTTCGAATTGGTCATACACACAATCATAAAGTGCTTCCATCTGTTTCGTTTTGTCAGATAAATTGTGATTCAAAAGATATTCTTTCACTTTAGAATCATCTACATTACTTAAATTTAAATGATTATATCCATCAAAATACTTTACATACTTATATCTAGATGTTCTAACACATCTAACTGGTTCGTATGAAGTGTGAAAATTTAACTCTGCAAAAATTTCGTTATTTATTTGCCTTTTGTTGTCTTCAAATAATGTTGCAAATGACTTACCTTCTAAATAACTAGGTTTTTCAATATTCACTAACTCACACAATGTTGGGAAAATATCAATTTGCGACACTAATTGATCCAAGATTATTCCACGTGAATAATCTGGATGTCTTATAATAAGTGATACTCCAATTCCTGTATCACTTAAGTTACATTTATGATATGGCAGTGCAACTCCATGATCAGTTGTAAATATTATTATTGTCTCATCATATAAGCCTTTTTCTTTAATTGCTTCAATCAATAATTTTATATTCTGGTCTGCATATTGTGCTGTGGTCATAAATTGTGCTTGATCATGTCTCAAAATTTCATTTGACCCAAACTTTGATGACACATAATCTTCATTAATATTTTCCGCAACCTCAATTGGATAAGGTCTATGAGTACTATGCATGCCGTAAGATAGAAAAAATGGTTTGTCTGTATCCATTGATTGAATCCACTCTATCGCAGTTTTAACATTTTCTCTATCCCACAAATGTAAATCTTCTTTTTTATAGAGTGATGAATCTGTTGTCAACACATTTTCATACCCAAGTTCTTTTACTTTGTCTACATCTAAATCTAAATACCATCCTACTTCATGTTGAATACCGCTAATAGCTGTTTGAAAGCCATTAACTTTTAAATGATTTGCTAGATGCATTTTTGGATTCACTAATTCAAAACCTCGTTGTGCTAATCCTAACATTCCATTTTGATGAGGATATGTTCCCGTTAATAAAGAAGAACGACTAGGCGAACAAGTTGGACCACATGCAAAAGCTTGTGTAAACAAAGTTCCATCTGTTGCTAAATCATATAAACTGGGAGTCGGTATATTTTCCCCATAAGGAGAAATCATTCTCCCAGTATCATGAGTGTTAATGTATACTATGTTCATGATTTTATTCTCCTTTTTCAACCCAAATAGGACTAGCCCATGCATAATGATTATTTTGTAATTTTATCCTTATATAATAGTAATCATTTTCTTCTATTTGATCTTCCATTAAATGTGTTAGATAGTTTTCATTAACATCGATTCTTTTCAATACTTTTGAATTTTTTATTATCTCCACGTATTTTATTATTGTTGGAGAGACTACTCTTAAATTTAGTTGAACTTCATCCTTATTTGTTCGATAGATATTGTTAAATGGATTATCATTTAGATAGAATAAAGTGATCACTCTTGTTGAGGTTGACGCTATCGTTCTTCTATTTTTTAAACCTTTAAAAATATCCTCTCTTGTTTTGCTATTGGCAAACACACCAGTAACTCCTGAATACCCTGGATTCCCATCATGCCCATCACTATTTGATGTTAATCCCCATTTTTTACCTGCTTTTAAAAACTCTTGTACAGAATTTCCAACAACGTTTTTCCTAGCTTTTAAAATCATCGGATGGTTTTGATTTTCAAATCTTCCCCATTGTCCACTGAAAATTTCGCATAATACTTCTTTTTCATTCTCTTTTTCCCAATTTGCTAATTGGAATCCCCCATATTTTGCATCTTGCTCATCTGGTGATTTTCTTCCATTACAATAGCGATGGAAATGAGGTATAGAAAGACTATCCTCATCCTTAAAAACTTCCCACATGTCGAAAACATCTTTAACTTTATTCAGTGGATATTCTAATCCCTTCAATCCATTTTTGAAAATATGGATTGTGTCTCCTCTTTTTTCATGAGTCTCAAGACCGCTAAATGTAACAAATTTTCCTTCTTCATTATATCTGTCACATTCGCTACCAATATTCTTCCAAGCTTCTTTGTCTACATTTATACTTCTATCATCCAACTCAAACGTTTGTTCACTAATGGCAACATAGTCTAAACAGGCAATGTCTCTAGCATAAGTATACGTTTCATAAGGTGTTGCACCACAATCATTATCTCGTATATTAGGTGATAAATTAGAGTGGCAATGTGTATCTCCCCAAAAAACTTTGACATCACTGTCATGACAAATAATTGCAGAATTTTCTACTTTTAATGCACAATTTTCAATTGTTAAATTATAATACCCGACTTCTGTTATTTTAAATCCGGTGCTTACAGACACTTTTTCTTTCGTTTGTAAATTAACTAATGTTACCTCAAATTGATCGTTATTTATTTTGATTGGGTTATTGAATCTATCCATTACAAATACTTTGTAAGAAATTTCCTCATTAATATTAACTAAATTTGAAGATACCAACTTAACATATACCGCTTTATCAGGCAGTATATTAATTTTCGGAAAAACATCAATCGACTTATACTCACAAGGATGATTTTCATTGATGAAAACTTGATATTGTATACTAGAATCTGTTTTATATGCAAATGGTGTAACAAGTGTTGGTTTACAAGCTCCTTGTATCCATGGTCTATCTATCCCACCAAACTTAATATGTATTTTTTCATTCACATTTAAGCCGTTTTCAAAGATAATTATTGCAACTCTTGAACTATCATTCCATTTTCTCAAATGACTAAAATCGGTATCTACTTTTTCGACTTTCACATCTACTTTTGTTTCATCCTCTTCACCATAAGCATAAATATAATTAGGTTTCCAATAATCATAGGTTTGAAAATACTCTTCGCTACATTGATGTTGATAAGCTGGGGCTAATACTTTAATACTTGAATTTTTCTTCATCTTTTTCGATGGTGTAAAAGTAATTTCCCACTCAATCTCACCACATACAACAAGCTCATGAGGACAATTAATCAAAAATTCCCCATATTCATTTATATATTGCATTTTTCGTTCCTCTTTTCTATTTTAACTAATAAAGTAATCCTCTTTTTTTATCAAACCCTTTAATATGATCGTTAAACCGTTGAGCAATTAAATGAGGCCTAGTAATAGCACTACCGATAATTACAGCATGAGCTCCGTAATGAATTGATCTTATCGCATCATCCGGGGTCCAAATCTTCCCTTCCATCATTACTATACCTAATCCGTTACATTGTCTACACATTTCACTAAACATTTGCCAATCAGGTAAATCAGAAGATTTAGCATCTTTTTTAAAACGATAAAAGGTTGGCGCAACAATGTCTGCTCCTAATTTTAATGAGTTAACAGCATCGACCTCATCTCTTACATCAGCAAAAATGATGATATCAGGATACATTTTCTTTATTTCTGGAATGATACCATTGGCTTGCTTATTATCTATCATTCGATCTGTTCCATCAATAGCAACGATTTCAGCTCCTGCTTCAATCACATTCTTTACTTCTTCCATAGAGGGAGTCATAAACACATCGGTATCGTCACGATGAATTTTCACTAAACCAATAATTGGTAAGTTAGTAATTTTGCGAACATTTTTTATATTTTCACATCCATTAATTCTTAATCCAACTGCGCCTCCCCATATTGCTGCCTTTGCCATTAACACCACCATGTCATCATCATAACACGGTGCATGTTTTTCCATTTGACAACTGACAATCATTCCACCTTTTAAGCTATCTAATATTTGTTTTTTATTATTCATTTTCCCTCCCTATAATACTCATTAATTTATCTAAACTCTTAATTTTTTCTATAGGTATTATAAGTGTATTAACTACATCTTTTTCTTTATAGAATATTAAACAAGTATTTTTTGTAAATCCTATATTTTCTATACACTCATACAAAATAGTTGTATTTGAATTAACCAATATACATTCATTATTTAATTCAACAATCATTGAAGAATAATCAATGGTAAGTTTATTCACTTTATCACTTGATTTATCAAATATCTGTTTCCAATAGATTTTAGGAAAAAACATGAATGTTAAAATTATAGCTATCAATGTAACAATAAGTGAAATATACGTTAAATCAAAGATTAACAAGCTAATCACAACTATGATTGATGAAATCCCTAAGATTAATGTAATCAATTTTCTTTGAATTTTAGCGTCATGCATCGCTAAGTATTCATAATACTCTTTAAGAATATTCTTATTTAAACTGTAGACTAATTTCATTTTAAGAAAAAAAGCCAAAGTTATCTTTGGCTTTTATCATATAAATTATGCTAATATTTTTGTAAAGTAGCCAACAATTGATATTAGTAGCATGAGTAACATCAATTTATTTACACTTACACGTTTTTTAGCAATTAACCAATAAGTTACCAACGACATAATCAATACAAGTAATTCAGGTTGAATATTGTTAATAATTGTATTCACATCAACTAATAATTCACCAGATGTAAATTGAAGCCCGGTATTGATATTACAAGTTGAAGCAGTTACTGCACCAATTACAGTTAAACCAACAACATTGGCAGCACTAATAATTTTATCCTTAATTCCACTAGCAAGAATTTCTTGAACACCATTAATACCAATTTTATAAGCGTTATAGAACAAGAACCAACTCACTGTAGGTACGATTGCCATATATAAAGCAATATATAATAGTGGACCAACAATGCTTCCTGTTTCAGATGAAAGAGCAATACCAATAGATAAGATGATAGGGATTAAAGTAGATTGAAATAATGAATCAAACATACCCGCTCCAGGTCCCATAAGTGCTGTTTTAATACTGCTTGATAATTCTGCAGGAACTTCTGGATTAATCGCGCGTTGCTCTTCGACAGCTAGTGCGATTCCTAAAATACATCCTCCCCATGTAGGTTCAGTGTTAAAGAATTCCATATGTCTTTCCATTAAATCTTGTTGCTCTTCTTTTTTGTTAGGATATAACTTATCTTTAACGGTCCACATACAACGTACAACTGCTGGTGCCTGCATACGTTCCATATTTTGAGTAGATAAATTGAACCAAAGCCAATTTAACCAGAATTTTCTGACATCTTTTTTATTTAAAAGTGCATTATTTTCAGACATTATGCATTACCTCCTGTTGTATTTCCGTATCTAAAGTCTACTAAAGCAAATACAATAGCAACTACCAATATTGCAATTACACTTACATTAAAGTTTACAAATAAAACAAACCCAAATACAAAATAGATTAATTCGAAATTGCGTTTTACGCTTGCTTTTAAGATAATTGCAAAACCAATAATTGGAAGCATTCCCCCAAAAATACCAACAATTAAATTAATATAAGGTGGAATTGCATTCATAAATTGTTGCATTAATTCAGGCCCTAAGTAGCAAGCTAAGAAAATTGGAACAAATCTACCAATAAACAAGAAGATATTCCCAGTAATTGGTACTCTTGCTGCTTTATCTAAATCTCCTTTTGCTAAATGTCTTTCCATAACACGAATCCAATATACATTGATGATCTTAACAAAGTTCCACATAAAGATACCAAGAGCACCTAATAATGCAGCAAGAGCTAGACCTTCTGAAACTGTAGCTCCTGAAGCCATTGCTAATGGGATACCAATGTATGCTGCAAAGTTGATATCACTTGCAGTCACACCACCTACTGTAATTGCCCCTAGATAAAGTGAGTTAATTGCTGCACCTAACATAATTCCGTATGCAACATCTCCTAAAATAAATCCGATAACCATACCAGCTACTAACGGACGCCCTATTGTCCACCATCCAAAATCACCTAATGGTATAGCCCATCTTGCTGCAGAATAACCGACAAAAGCGATTAATAACGCTTGGATAATATTAATATCCATATTTAAATTCCTCCTTTTATAATTTTATAATTTTTTTTCTACCGCTGACCATTCAACTACGTTTCCATTTGCCCCAATTGAATTAAAGTACACACGTATCCCTTTATTTGTTAAAGATTTACATGCTTCAATATCCTGTGGAAATAATGTTGCATAGTCAACACATTTGACACCATTTCTAGCCATTTGAGGACCTATATTCAATGCCATTTGTAAATCACTGACCTTGCTAAGCAAAGTTTCATAAACACGAGGATACTTCATAAGTAATAATGTTGATACATTATCCGATAAAGCTCCTTTTATTTCATTAACAGCTTCATCAATAGAGTAAACATTTGCTGTTAATGTCGGCGGCACCGCAGTTGTAAATATAGACTTTAATAATGCATTAGATGCCGTTGCATCATCTACTACAATTATTCGCTTAATAGAATAGTCACTGACAATAAATTGCATACATTGTCCGTGTATTAATCTTTCATCACATCTTACTAACGCAATCATATTTTTCTCCTTTCTTTTTTACTTAAATACATCATTTGAAGTAGTGTATCCAACATAATCGTTTTTCGATTCCATCACGCGTTGAACTAAAGTATGTACTGTTTCATCTTCAAGATTTCGACTAATTACAAGCTCTAACAACATCGGCAACGATAACCCTGCTAGCACAATGTTATCAGTATATGCAATTGCCATCAGTGCTGCATTATATGGAGTTGCATTCATCATATCTACTAAATAAATACATCCTTCATCGCATTTGCTACCAGCTTCTTTTAATTGCTCACTAAGTTCCACTAAATCTGTAAAACCATCAAAATTAACTGCAAATAAATTTTCTTGCAGCCCAGCAATCATTTCCACTGAATTTTTACATCCTTCAGCAAAATTTGAATGTGTGCACAAAACAATTCCTACCATATTTACTTATCCCCTTCCTTGACATTATCATGATAATTTACGAAATAATAACTTGTCAATACAAATTTTATGTTGTATTATATGTTAGTAATAATTTGTATTATTTAATGTTAATAGTTCATAAATTTACAATACAAGTGAAGGAGAAATAGCCCTAATGACAAATCAATACAATAAAATTCCCAAATATCAAATTATTGAAAATGATATTATTGAAAAAATAAATAGCGGAATATATAACACAAATGATGTTTTACCCACTGAACATGAGATGACAAAAATATACGACTGCTCAAGAGTCACTGTGAGACAAGCTTTAAGCAACCTCGCATATAATGGTTACATTAATAAAAACCAAGGAAGCGGATCTTATGTTCAGGGATCAAAAAGTATTCAAAGAACACCACTGTTAAAGTCTTTTAGCGATGATATTTACGAACTTGGTAAAACACCATCAAGCATTATTAATAGCTTTAGTGTTACAACTGCAGGTAAAACAATCGCCTCTATTTTACAAATAGATGAAAATGACGAAGTATATTATATTGAAAGAACTCGTTGTGCAGATGGCATCCCGCTTTTATTTGAAATTACCTTCATGTCTGTGAAGCTTCACCCTGAACTATCAATAAAAGTGTTAAATGGTTCTAAGTATAAATACGCTGATGAACATGGTTTAACCGTGCATTATTCGCATCAAAACATTACACCTATATTTGCCTCCAATTACATAGCTGAAAAATTGAACATATCAACAAAACAACCCATTATTAAAATTCAAAATCCTACCTACATGAAAAACAACCAAGTATTTGACTATACAGAATTATATTTACATCCAGAATTGTATCAATTAAATATTATTAAAAAGAGATAATTTACCTTTATATATTTAATTCGACAAATAAAAAATAGGCAGCCATTTTTTCTTATCCAATGGTTGCCTATTTCTATGTTTACAGCGAAATATTTTATTCAGTTTTGCACTAGTATTTTTTGATTGATTACTCCACCTTTTCAACAAAATTAAACTTTAGTCCTTTCTCAGCTAATTTAAGAAGCTGATCATCAAGCACTTTACCAACTACATTAACCCTTTCATCCATAGGACGTTCTTCTAACATTATCTGAATTTCACCACTATATCGTTGGTAATTTTCATTATCTACTGTAATATCATTAATTTGACGCTTAATTTGATTTTCTGGTTTTATTTTTCTATCAAATGCCGCCATCTCTCTTGATGATTCTAGTCGATGTGCGTAAGCCCCATTATCCGTTCTAAAATAATGGGTCTTGTTCAATAATTTATCTTTAACCACTGCATCTTCAGTATATATTTCTACAGGGATACTTAATGGTTTTTCTTGTATTATGTCTGCAACTTTTATTAACTCTTCATCGCTTGCAAAAGGATCTCCAATCATCACACGATCATTACCATAAAGATATAGCAATTCTAATGCAGCTAAAGTTATATCGCAGCAACGATGTTTTTCCAATGTTGGTAATCCTAAAAATAATGGACCCCTAGGACAGTTTAATGATGGGACAAAAGCGCTTATCTTCATCCCATATTGTTTAATCATCGTATTTTGTGCTTGCATATAAGAAACACTAATACCACTTTCTTCACGTATATAGAAGTTATGACATGCACTTATCAATAGGTTATTCTCTATTGAGCGAATTAAATCTGCTTGTTGCCTTAGCGTTTCTTCTTTTAATGTAGATGCATTTAATACAAACTCTTTAACCCCAAGTTTGGTGATTATATCTTTTACTTGCTGTTGCGTGTAATAACAATCTAATCTCATCGCATCAATCTCTAAAGATTTAATAAAAGCCTCTTTTTCTTTATCCGTAAAGATTATCGATAACGTATCCCCACCTACATCAAATATGATTCTCATATGATTTTCTTTGATGATATGCATTAGTTTTTCTATACCATTTAATTGTTCTTCAAATGATAATTCAGGTAAATGCAATGAACTAAAGACTTCATCAAACCCTAACTTTACAGCCTTGTTAATATACGCTTCAATTTTATCCCAATCATTATCTTTTGATAAATACACTGAAATGCTTCCGTACTTTTTCATTTTTACTCCTTTTCTTAACTTTTATGTTTCCCATTTTTCTATTATATCATTTTGCAGTTTTTCTTTAAAACGTAAAAATTTTAGAAACATTTATATATATCTACTGATACCTTAAAATGATTTATGTCCACATTTTATTTTCACTTCCTTTAGTATATGTTAAAACCCACCTATTTCTAGGTGGATTCGCGTTTTAGATATTAAAGATTATTTACTAGCTTCTAGTACCTTTTCAGCCACTGCTTCAGCTGTTAATCCGTATTTAACTACAAGATCACTCGCTTTTCCACTTTCACCGAATACATCTTGCATCCCGATCATATCAATTCTTGCTGGGTGATGTTTAACTGCAACTTCTGCAATTGCTCCACCTAATCCACCAATGACTGAATGTTCTTCAGCTGTAATGATATGGTTATGAGATTTAAGGATTTCGATAATTCCTGCTTCATCAAGCGGTTTAATACTACGCACATTGACAACAGTAGGATTAATTCCTTTTTCTTTTAATAATTCAACGGCTTTTAAAGACTCTTGAACCATCATACCAGTCGCAATAATAGCTATATCTTTTCCTTGATTTAAAACTGAAACTTTATGAATATCAAAGGTAGTATTTTCATCATATACATCTGCTACACCACCTCTACCAAGTCTTACATAACATGGTGTGGTGGTGGTTGCTACATAATCAATAATTGCTTTTGTTTCATATTGATCACATGGTTGATATACTTCCATTTTTGGAATAGCACGCATAATTGCAATATCTTCAATTGCTTGATGACTTGCCCCATCTTCTCCAACGGTAATTCCAGCATGAGTTCCACATACCTTAACGTTTAATCCTGGGTAACAAAGGGTATTTCTAATTTGTTCCCATGCTCTTCCTGATGCAAACATTGCAAAACTTGACGCAAATACTGTATATCCTGAAGTTGCAAATCCTGCTGCAATCCCAATCATATTTGCTTCTGCAATCCCTACATTAAAATGTCTTTCAGGGCATACTGCTTTAGCATCAGCTGTTTTAGTTGATTTTGTTAAATCCGCATCTAATACAATGACTTTATCATTTTTTACAATTAATTCTTTTAAAGCTTGTCCATACGCTTCTCTTGTCGCTTTTGCCATTTTCAATTACCCCGCTAACTCTTCTAAAGCTGTTGCACATTGTTCAGCAGTTGGTGCTACCCCATGCCATCCAGCTTGATTTTCCATGAATGAAACACCTTTTCCTTTAACTGTTGTTGCTAAAAGTAAAGTTGGTTTCCCTTTGCATGCTTTTGCATCTGCAAACCCTTTTTCAATCTCTTCATAGTTGTGACCATCAATTTCAATTACATTCCACCCAAAAGCTTCAAATTTTTCTTTGATTGGATATGGACTCATTACATCAGTAATTTTCCCATCAATTTGTAAGTTATTATTATCAACAATTGCACATAAGTTATCACACTTGTAATGTGCGCCTGCCATAGCTGCTTCCCAAATTTGTCCTTCTTGAATTTCTCCATCACCTAGTAATGTGTAAACTCTATTTGTGTTTTCTGATAATTGATTAGCCATAGCCCTCCCTACAGCTACTGAAAACCCTTGTCCTAAAGACCCTGT
>JAWXUG010000026.1:0-14761 GCA_044432885.1 Erysipelotrichaceae bacterium
TGATGGCAAAGTGGCCACACCTGTTCCCATTCCGAACACAGAAGTTAAGCACTTTAGCGGTGATGATAGCTATGCATGCCATAGTGAAAGTAACTCGCTGCCAGGTTATTTGGATATCCTTTATTGGATATCCTTTTTTTGCGTTTAAGTTAGGATTTTATATTTAACTGATAATAATAATATGAAAGGAGGATTTTATGAGAAAAATTTTTGTTGACCCAGAACATGTAGAAACAATTGCCAATAGGATTGAAACATTAAATGATGAATATCGTACTAACTATAATCAACTTAATAATGAAGTCGATATATTACAAACTTCATGGAGTGGAAATGATAATATTGCCTTTACGAATCAGATTAAAGGATTCAATGATGATTTCTATAAAATGAATGCCATTATTAGCCAATATGTACATTATTTAAGAAATAGTGCTCAAGCATACCGTAATGTTCAAATGGATCTTGTTAGTCAAATTTCAAAATTAACAAACTAGGAGGAATATGGAAGAAATTAAAATTAGTTTAAGTGAGGTTAGTTTAGCTTCACAAAGAATTACACAATTGAATCAGCAAATGGATGAGGTATTATCTCAGATTTCATCTTTAATGAATGAATCCAGTCAAATATGGCAAAGTGATGGTGGGGATGCAATTAGAAGTAAATATTTGTATTTTGCTTCTAGGTTTCCTGAATATAAGGAAATCATTGCATCATATGCACGATTCTTAGATTATACTGTATTAAGTTATGATGGGTTAGAATCGACACTTACCTCTAATGCCTCTAGTATCCATGATTAAAAAAGTTGTGGTTCTTCTATGTACGTTATTATTAGTTGCTTGCGCAGTACAAGAAGAACCTCTTACAAATGAAGACTGGTTTATTTTACTTACAGAAGAACTCAATTTAGTTACCTCTGAACAAATTGAGGCTTGGGGAATTGATGTTGAAAATTTCAATTTACAAGAGCAGTTAAATAAAGACTTTATTATGTCTATTATCCAACAATTAGAAATCGATGGTATTGATTTAACAACTTTAGCATTTCATCCAAGTAATGAATGTGCTAAAGAGATATTATTGCTTATTGTTGGCTATAAAAATAATCCTAAACTTATTGAAGAAAGTACAATTGAATACAAGGATACTGTATTTTATATCGATGAATATCAATGGATAGATGGAGCATTATATGTCGATTTATCCATGTGTTCTGATGATTTTTTTTACCTAGGAAATAATCAAAGTGTTATCTATCGCGTTGTACAATCTAATGAAACTGAGAAAGGGTATAAAGTAAGCTATGAAGAAGTGACATATGATGAAGTAATTGATTCAATGAAGCTTAGTGGGTCAATGAATGTAAATATTGATCAAAGCTATCTTACTATTAATGATTCCTTGATACAAACACCAAGTTTATATCAAGGAATTGTAGATCTTAGTTATCAATTCAAATATGAAGGTTATTCAATTTCACTCTCAACAACTAGTACAAGTATATCCGCTTATATCAGTAAAAATGTAGATGGAATCAATTATTATACAGATATTGATTTATCCAATATATCACTGGATTATTCATGGGATTATCAAGACAATCATCTTACAGAAGCATTTTTTAAACTTGCTTATGAATCTAATTTAAGATTAGGGCTGTCAAAAACAAATTACATTGATAAATACACTACTTTAAATGTGTTAAGTACAGAATTAGATGATACATTAATCAAACAATTTCAAAAAATTAATTTTCTCGATCATATTATTCCTTTAGCTAAATTAAGCATACCTATCCCGCAAACACCAACCTTAACCTTAGATGTTTACTTGAATTTACATATTTATGCCAATGGAAGTATTGAGTTACGCATCGAAAATCAAAATGAAATGGGCTTTGAAATTAAAGATGGTCAAATACGAATGATCCATGAACAAGACCATGATTTAGATTTCAGCATAAAAGCCAATGGTAATACCACATTAGGGCTTGAGGCAGCATTGTCTTTGTTTAATTATAAGTTAATGAATATTGAAACCGACCTGGGTGTTGCAGCAGTGATCTCTCCGATTATTCATTTATACGATGATAAAGATGAGTATCAAATCATCGATGATTTGGATGCAGAATCTATTAGCATGTTGGAAGATCCACGGATTGCAGTATGTGCGGATTTAAGCTTAAATTGGATAGGACGATTAACTGTCAATACATCAAGTAGTGTTGCGGGTAAATTAGGCTTAGATTATCAAGTGAACTTCTTAGATGAAAACAATCAAATCTTAAATAATGAATCAACCCATATGGAAAATTGGCAGTTTGTAGATTATTGTACTAAAACAAGAGAATATTTTACGTCCCTAGATTCTACTCAAAGTCAGATTGGATTATCTCTAGAAACTTATCAAATCACTTTATCACAAGATGAGACTCAAAAAATTGAAGTGCTTGTATTTCCTTCTAATCTAGATCAAGATGATTTTACGATGAAGTGTAAGAATAGCACGATTTGTGAGGTGAATGATTGGATAATAACCGCAAAGCAGGTAGGAACAACCATTGTATTAATTGAGTCTGAAGATGAGCGCTATTATGCCCAAATTCATCTTATAGTAAGCGAATGATTGTATTATTTTGTAATGAAAAAAGAATGATAAAAGAGTTAAGGTTTGATTTATGTAACTCTTTTTCATTCACAAGCCAACAATATTATATTACTTTTGATATTGAAAACCATCAGTTATATGTGAATGATCATTTAATTCTATTTGTTTATAAGAAAGATAGAATTCAATTTCAGCTTGATAATGAAGCTTATATCATATATCTTTTATTCGATGATAACCAATACGATTGTTTTATACCTTATCAAATAAAAGATAATTTAGTCATATCTAAATTAGCAGATAGTGATGTACGTTATCAATATCCTCTATATTATACAAACGATTTAATTGAAAGTGATGAATGGTATTTTGTAGATGGTTATAATCAAAATTTATGGCATACACATCAAGTATTACAGGTTGGCTTTTTAAAAATAATACGTGGCTATGACTTTTGGATGATTAATCAAGTTGGTGATGTTCAATTAGAGGAATATTTACCAACTTTTTCTATCAGTTGTTTATCGATCCCAGTGGAGCATCACTCTATTTATTTTGATGAGATTAAACCCTTATTCATTGAACTTAAAAACCCTGCAACTCGTGTGATGAATACACAAGTTTCTCTCCTTAATGTCATAGGACCTACAATGACAATGTCGTTAGCTTCACTTAGTGTTGGACTCATCCAGTTGAATGAAAATTATACGCCCGATAAATCATTACTTAGCCAATCTACGATGATTATTTTTCCAATAGTAATGATGACAAGTTTGATTTTTTGGCAACCATTATTTAAGTGGATTAATAAGCGAAATTTTAAAAAGAAGAATCAGTTACGTAATGAAAAATATTTAAAATATCTTGATGAAGTTGAAAAGCATATTAACAATTACAAAGACAAGATTAACCAACATACGCTTCATAAAGCTAACTTTAATTTTAAACCATTTTATGGATATACAATAAAGAAAAAACACTGGGATTACTTAAGTGTAGTTGTAGGTTATAGTGAGGTTAGTTTAGATTTTAATTTAAAATATCCACCATTATTAGAGGAAGAGGATCCACTTTATGAAGAAATAACAGCGTTAATCAATCAATATAAAGTTCAGGAAAAAGGATATTTAACACTTAATTTATCGGCTTATAAAAGAGTATGGATTAAAAATAACGTATATATAGATTTCATGATCATCGCACAACTATTTTATCATCATGATCCTTCCTTAAAAATTGTCATATATGACCCGTTTGCTCATTATGAATACTTGTCTTTACTTCCTCATGTATTTGATAAAGAACTCTTATATTATCAACAAGAGTACTTACTAATTCAAGCTGATGATAGATTCAATGAAAATAGTCTATTTATTTGTTTTGATCGAGAAATCCACTTAAAAACTCCCTTTGTTTGTTCATTATATTTTCTTGAAGAGAAAACAGCTGAGTACGACTTAGAAATCATTTATGATAGAGGGCAAGGGGAATTGAAGTATAAAAACCAGCAAGTAAAATTTGATATTATAAAAAAACTAGATTTATTTATTCTTGTAAAGTCTTTAAGAGGAACAGACTATGTAAATAGCAGCAAGTCTTATAAAAGGTCTTTTTTAGATATGAAATACGAAGTTCCTGAAAAAAATACGCAACACTTAATAGCGGGAATAGGATTTGATCAATACCACCAAGTTATTCAAGTTAATCTACATGAAAATTGTGATGGGCCACATGGGTTAATTGTAGGTACAACAGGAAGTGGAAAAAGCGAATTATTAATAACGATGCTTTTATCCTTAATAATGAATTATCAAGCCTCTGAAGTGCAGTTTGTGCTAATTGATTTTAAAGGAACTAATTTATTTCATCAATTTAAAACTTTTCCACATATTATCAATCACTTGTCAAATCTCGATGATCAAATGGTTGATAGAGCCTTATATGGATTAAATCAAGAATGTGTCAATAGACAAAGAAAGATTGATACACTTTCAAGATTATCAGGGAAAATTATCCGCAATATTGATGACTATAATATTTTGGCAAAAGATAATGGTGTAGAGCCATTAGCTCATTTGGTGATTGTAACGGATGAATTTGCCCAACTTAAATTACTTAATCCAGTAATGATTGATGAGTTAATCGCGATATCAAGAATCGGACGCTCTTTAGGGTTTCATTTAATTTTGACAACTCAGCGAACACAGGGTGTAGTTGACCAACAGCTTTTATCTAATATTCATTTTAAGATTTGCTTAAAAGTAAATGAGATATATGAATCAATGGATGTATTAAATACAGCAGACGCATATCATTTAAAGGAAATAGGCGGATTTATTTTGTCTTGTCATCACCGCTATATTCAAGGAATTGGAGGTTACACAAAAGATTATTATTTTGATTATGAAAAGGATCATGAATGTTTATTATATGACTTAAATGCCCATCAAAAAGTATCTTTGTTTAAACAGCCTACTAATCCAATAAGCCAAATAGAGTATTTAGCGACGAATTATTCAAATAATAATAGATATCCCTCACTTTGGGTAAGTAGCATAGAAAGTGTTTCTATTGATCTATTGATTGAAAAATATTCTAACCTATTTGATAAAACTACTATTTTTATTGGAGAAATTGATGATTACAAAGCAGGCAAACAATCTTTATCCTATTTGGATTTTACGCAACATGTGTATATGATCTTTTATCGCACACAAGAAAGCTATTTTAAGCTCATTCATTTATTGGTATTTCATTGTATAAAATTTCAGTTTAAAATGGTTATTATCACTTTATATCCTGAATATTACAAGAGTATTGATAGATGGATCAATGTAGTTTCTTTTAATGATATGTCAATGTTGGAATATATGATTAATCAGTCCTTAGAAGATACGATCATTTTTGTTGATGAAGATGGCATTTTGGAAAAAATGATAAGTTTTATACAAGCAGTTAAACAAAAGATATTATTTAAACAAGGCTTATGGATTTTTAACACGACAAAATCTCATTGCCCCTATTATCTAAAATTTATACAAGAAAAAATATCTATTGAGCAAAGCAAGGATCAAGTTTTTTCTTCTATTCAACAAGAAATATCTTTTAATTTGAAACCAAATCAAGCCTATGATAAAAAGCTTATTTGTCTAAGTTTGACAAAGATGTCTAAGAAAAATATAAAAAAATATAGAATTCCTAAATGTGCCTTATTTCAAATGAGCAGAGATAAAGTAATCTTAGGATATGATGTGAAAAATTTACAGATAGTTAAGATTTCCTTATTTACCCACCTTGAAATCTATGGGACAAAAAAAGTAATAATTGATAATTTTATAAAATTAGGATTACATGTATTAACCTTTCAAGTTCAACTTAATTTGGATTTAAATGTTGATTTCTTAATCATTTTATCTTTAAGTGAACAAGATAAATATCGTTTAAACATTGCGTATGAACTGTCTGAAAATGAAATGTTGCTGGTTGAAAAAAATGTAGTTAGGAAGATAAAATATGAGCAAGAAAACAGTCATCCTCCATATATTACGCTTTAATAAGATTCTTTATTTGGAATTGGCAAATGACTTAAGTCTTAAGGAGAATATTGATTTAATAAGTCAACACCAAGGCTATTTATTAAAGGATCACTATTACTTAATAGTTGAAGATGAGACAGGATGTATATTAGATTTAGAGTGTGCAGTTCACTCATTAAAGCTTCATAATCAAATGACTTTATATTTGTATTAAGGTATACTTGTAGTAGGAGAAATGTATGGAATGTATAAAAAATAACTGTCAGTTTTGTTTATTACCAAAACTGTCTTATCAAGAAACGATCGCTGAAAAGCAAAAACAAATAAAAGGGCTATTCCCTCAATATCAATCACTTATTTTACCTATGGTAGAAATGGGAAATCCTTATTATTATCGACATAAAGTAACAGCAAGTTTCAAAATGATTAAAGGAAAATTGGTTGCAGGAATCTATGAAGAAAATTCTCATCAACTTATTGAAAATAAAGGATGTATGATGCAACATCAGTTGGCTAATCAAATTATTGAATCTACAGTACAACTAGCCAATAAATTTAAGATGGAAGCCTATAATGAAGATAAAAGGCAGGGCTTATTGAGACATATTCAATTAAGAATATCTCATACTACAAACGATGTATTAGTTACCTTGGTTTTAGGCGAAAAAATCTTTAAGTCAAGACAAAACTTTATTAAAGAAATGATGAAAAAACATCCAGAAATTAAAAGTGTAGTGTGTAATTATAATTTTAGAAAAACAAGTATTGTTTTGTCTGACAAGGAAGAAATAAGCTATGGAACAGGTGCTATTTTAGATAACTTATTACAAACGAAATTTTTAATTTCAAGTCAGTCTTTTTATCAAATTAATCCCATTCAAACAGAGAAGCTTTATCAAGCTGTTATGGATTATGCAAATATTGGTAAAGAAGATGTCGTCTTGGATACATATTGTGGTATAGGGACAATGAGTTTGATTGCAAGTCGTTATGCTAAAAAGGTTATTGGAGTGGAACTGATTCCATCTTCTGTAAAAGATGCGAATAAAAATAAAAAGATAAATCAAATTACCAATTGTCATTTCATTCAAATGGATGCCACAAAATATATGATACTAACCAAAGAAAAAATTGATATTTTAATTATGGACCCTACAAGATCAGGCTCAACACCAGAGTTTTTGAATGCAGTGAATCGTCTGAAACCAAGAAAAGTGATTTATGTTTCTTGTAATCCAGAAACTCAAGTTATAGATTTAAAGTTGTTACAAAAAAATTATAAAATAGACGTGATTCAAGGATTCGATTTATTTCCATTTTCTAAACATGTTGAGAGTTTAGTCATTTTGTCAAGGTGATTGTTTAAAGAACAGCTTTAATAGATATGAGGTGAAGGATGAAAGTTGCTTTTTTAGATAGAGATGGAACACTTATTAAAGATTATCCTGATGAGCAGTGGAGATTTATTGATAAAGTAGAAATTTTTCCAGGAACCATAGAGTCATTACAGAGCTTAATGGCCATGGGATATGAATTAATAATGATTACAAATCAATATTTGATTCAAGATAAAATTATTAGCGAAGAGAAGTTTTTATCTGTCCATCAAGCATTTATTGATGATTTATTAAATCATGGTATAAAAATACTCGATACCTTTTATTGCCCACATAATGATGATGCGAAGTGTTGTTGTAAAAAACCAAAGCCAGGGATGATTTTAAATGCTTTAGATGCATATCCTGAAATTGATATAAATCATTGTGTGATGTTTGGTGATAGTATGGTTGATGTTGGATTGGCAGCATTTTTTGATATCGAAGTTTATGCGAACACAAAAGAAAAACCAATATACTATAAATCCCATCATGTGAAGAATTTTGAAGAAGGGGTAAAAGCGTTGATAAAAGATAAAAAGGCTAAGATTTAGTAAACTTTTTAAACCAAATAGATGTTTCCTTGATAGCTGCTTATATATGTAGTAATCGGTTATATATGTATACCTAATATTCATTAGGTATACAAACCTTGTAACAAGTCTATTCTTATAGAAAAGGTAGGTAGTGTTTTAACGTCAACATAGGATGATAAAAGATCATGCGAGGTCCACTATAACGCATGACTTTTTTAATTTGTAAATGATGTTTTTCATCATAACAGTGGATCGTGCATTTTGAACAAAATGTCTTTGTTTCCATGCATGGACATTTTTGAATTTTATTTGTTGCATATTCAGCAAGGTCATTCATTTCTTCTGGATGTTTTTTAATATATAATTGAATCATTAACTTTACGATATCTATTTCTTTGTTTCTTTTTATTTGAGTGTTCATGTTTTCTCCTATGTATTTATGTTATTTATTATCTCATATTTTCTTTTATAAAAACAAAACCTTAAACTAAAGATTCTATTTACTGATGATTGAAGTATGATATAATGACAATATAGAGATTTATTGGAGGTCATATGAAGCTTAAAACCATTTTGATTATCAGTTTACTATGTTTTCTACCAACACTTGTAGGACTTGGTTTATGGAACCAATTACCAAGTGAGCTTCCTACACATTTTGATTCTTCAGGAGTAGCGGATGACTATTCATCTAAAGCCTTTGTTGTGTTTGGCTTACCCTTTTTTATGGCTTTGCTAAATTTGTTCATTCATTTTATTAGAAAAGCAGACCCTAAACATGTAAATCATAACCCATCTTTTTTAGCATTAATACATGGATTATTCCCTGTTTTAAGTATATTGTGTGTTGCTATCAGCATTTTATCAGGTTTAAACATAACTTTTCCTGTTAATTTAGTTATTTATATTTTTGTAGGACTATTAATTAGTGGGATAGGTTTTTATTTGCCTAAGTGTGAACAAAACTATGTGATTGGAATCAAGCTTCCGTGGACTTTAAATAGCGTAGAAAATTGGAACTATACCCATCGTTTAGCAGGACCCATTTGGGTTGTCGGAGGCGTTTTATTGATGGTTAGTGGATTTTTTAATAGTCTATTTCTTTGTGTTATCATATTAGTAGTTATGATTGGAATTCCAACTTTTTTGTCTTATCAATATTATAAAAAAGTAGAAGTACACTCCGATGAAGATTCATAAAACATTCCAATGAAGATTGATAAAAGATTGACATTTATAAAAATACTGTGTACTATAGACGATAATAAGCGATGATGTAGAGAAGTAACTTAAAAAAGCCGCTTTAGTGAGCAAAGGATAGTGAAAACTTTGTGTGGGCATTTAAGTGAATAACACTATTAGCTTCAACTTGAAACTCTTAAGAAGATAAGGGGAGTAGGGAAGACGGTTTGTTCACGTTATTGAACATGGGTTTGTTTGAACTTATAAAGTGACTGTATTACAGTAAATTAGGTGGCACCGCGGATAGCAGCTATTCGTCCTATGATAATAGGATTTTAGGCTGCATGAACTAATCTGGAGGTGTTTTTTTATGTGTTCAATTATGGGAGTTACAAGTAAATTTGTTGATTTATCGATCTTAAAAGAAAGCTTTGAAAGAAGTTTAAGTAGAGGTCCTGATATGTCAAGAATTATGGATGTAGGAGAGGGTACTTTATTTTTTCATCGTCTTGCAATCATGGGACTAAATGAGGAAGGGATGCAACCTTTTACCTACGGTAAAGATGCAGTAGTATGTAATGGAGAATTATATGGCTTTAGAGAAGTCAAAGAAGTATTAGCGAAGAAATATCATTTTCACAGCGAATCTGATTGTGAAATTATCTTACCAATGTATTATGAATATGGTGTAGATATGTTTAAAATGTTAGATGCAGAATTTGCAATGATTCTTTATGATGATCAAAGAAAAACCATCATAGCTGCGCGTGACCCGATTGGTATTCGTCCACTATTTTACGGATATAGTAAAGATGGGGCGATATGCTTTGCGAGTGAAGCTCGAAACTTAGTTGATTTTAGTGAGAAAATTATCCCTTTTCCACCAGGCCATTACTATTTAGAAGGTGAATTTATAGCGTATTGTGATTTAACAAGTGTAAACAGCTATATTAATGATGATGTGGAAACAGCCTGTCATAAAATAAAAGAATTATTGTTGAAAGGAATCGAAAAAAGATTAGATGCTGATGCACCTTTAGGTTTTTTACTAAGTGGTGGATTAGATAGTAGCTTAGTGTGTGCTGCAGCAACTAAAATGTTAGACAAACCTATTCGTACCTTTTCAATAGGAATGAAAAAAGACGCGATTGATTTACAATATGCTAAAGAGGTCGCAGAATATATTCATTCTCAACATCAAGAAGTGATTATTACAAGTGAAGAGGTATTAAAGGCCTTAGACGAGGTTATTTATGCCCTTGCAACCTATGATATTACAACCATACGAGCAAGTATGGGAATGTACTTAATTTGTAAAGCGATTCATCAAAATACCGATGTAAGAGTATTGTTGACTGGAGAAATTTCAGATGAGTTATTTGGCTATAAATATACTGATTTTGCACCAAGTGATGAAGCTTTCCAACAAGAATCAAAGAAACGAATAGACGAACTTTATATGTATGATGTATTACGTGCTGATCGCTGTATCAGTGCTCATTCAATTGAAGCAAGAGTTCCATTTGGTGATCTAGATTTTGTGAAATATGTCATGGCATTAAATCCAGCGATTAAAAGAAATCATTATGGCATGGGTAAATATCTTTTAAGACATGCATTTGAAGGAGATTTATTACCACACTCAATTTTATATAGAGAAAAAGCAGCCTTCAGTGATGCGGTAGGACATTCACTTGTCGATGATTTAAAAGAATATGCCCAAACAATGTATACTGATGAACAATTTAATGAATTGAAAAAACAATACAGTTTCGCACAACCATTCACTAAGGAAAGTTTATTATATCGTGAAATTTTTGAGAAACATTATCCAAATCAAGCCCATATGATTGTTGATTTTTGGATGCCAAATAAAGAATGGGAAGGCTGTGATGTAGATGATCCTTCAGCACGTGTGCTATCAAACTATGGAAATAGTGGGAAATAAACTCCTTTAGCTTCTTAATTAGCTAGGTTTATGCCTTGGTTTATGGTATGATTTAGCATATGTTAATGAAATATATCGAAATTGAAAAAATTAAATATACACCTTGTTCCTATTCATCAGAATTGACACAAAGTCTAAAAGAAAAGGGAATTTTAGTTAGCCTTCGTGTAAATAAAACAAATGATGGATATCAATGTATAGATGGTCATAAAAGACTTAGTTGCATCAATCTAGAAAAATTAGCTATTAAAGAAGTGAGTGCAGTTATTGTGAATGACCACTCTAAGCAAGGGTCTCGTTATTGGGGCGCAAAGAACACACATTAAGGAGTCGTATGGAAAGATTACAAAAAGTGATAGCCAAAGCAGGCATCGCATCAAGAAGAAAAGCAGAAGAATTAATTACTCAAGGAAGAGTGAGTGTAAATGGTGAAGTGATTACAGAATTAGGGTATAAAGTAGATATCAAAGAAGCTATCCGTGTAGATGGCAAAATGATTAAACTAGAAGAAAAAGTATACTATGTAATGAATAAACCTAAACATATCTTAAGTTCCACACAAGATGATAGAGATCGTAAAACATGTACAGAGTTGGTAGATACGAAATGCCGCATTTTTCCAGTGGGACGCTTAGATTTTGATACAACAGGCTTATTATTACTAACCAATGATGGTGATTTTTCAAATTTAATTATTCATCCACGATATCATTTACCTAAAGTTTATGAAGTAACGATTGATGGTATCTTGGAAACAGAAATGATTAAGGCTTTAGAAAAAGGTATTATGTTAGAAGATGGCATGACAAAACCATGTAAAATCAGAGTGAAACATAAAGATTTTGACAAACAGTTAACAGCGTTTGACATGACGCTTAGAGAAGGACGTAATCGTCAAATTAAACGAATGATGGAATTTTATAAATTCAATGTTACGCGTTTACATCGTAAACAACTAGGAACATTGACTATTACAGATTTAAAACCTGGAGAATATCGCAAATTAAAAGGTCAAGAAATCAAGACCTTAAAAGAGTTATCCTTGCATCAATAAGTTGACATCTTCCTGAGTAGGATCAATATAAATCGTTTTATATTGGGTTAGTTGAACTAGCCCAATTTTACTTCCTGGAATCTTTTTAAGATTTTTGGCAAGGCAATAATTTACTGGGACGCTACTTGATAGGCGTCCTTTTGAATAGAAGGCAGCGATTTGTGCACAAGCACGAATCGTATCTTCATCGGGCTGGTCATTGTTTACGATAACATGAGCTCCATGATAGTCTTTAGCATGAAACCACGTATCTGATTTTCTAGCAAGTTTGAAAGTTACATAATCGTTTTGTAAATTATTTTTACCAAAAGTGATCATTTGATCTTTAAATATAAAGCTTTGAATATTTAACGGTTTCTTTTTAGCTTTCGTATTTTGTTTAGTAGTTGGTCGTAAATACTTATGTAAAACCAAATCTTCTCTTATTTCTTTGGCATCTTCAAAGCTCGCAAAACTCAATTGTTCTTCTATTGATTGGAAATAATCAATTTCTTTTTCACATAACTCAATTTGTTCAAGTAAATGGCTTTGACCCTTCTTGCCTTTTTGATATTTATTAAAATGTCGTGCAGCATTTTGTTTGCCATTAAAACGACTATCTAGTGGGATTTCTACAAGATTGCCTTCATAATCTTCTAAGGTAATCGACTTTTGACCTTTAGTATCTTGAATTTGATGGGTATATAATAATTCACCATACGTTTTCCATTTTTCACAATCACAAGCTTCATCTAAACTTACCAATAACTTAGGAAGTTTGTTTGATAATTGCTTAATATTTCTACGTACAAATTTAAATAAATCACCAGTGACCTGTTTAATACGATCTTTTTCTTCTTGTAGAAAATAGATGTAATCAAAGGCTTCATGAATATTAAGCGCCATAAATTCATCTTTCATATGATGAAGCGGAATAAGATGGAAAAAATCGGTATTTTGTTTATCAACATAAAGCGCATTGGAAGATTTAATTTCCTCCATAATTTGTTTAAATGATTCTTCTTCAAGCATGCGATATTCAATCTCTTTGCTTAACAAAGGTGAAAAACCATGGAATTGACTGGTAAGGCTCATCGATGGATCAATATCAAAACATGTAAATGGATCTTTTTTGTCCTGTATTTGGGGTAGGGTATAAACAGCACCTCTTTGAATAGTTCTTTTGGTATTTTCAAAAGGCGGTATTTTCTTTAAAGCATCAATAATCTTATTTTCTTCATTAACTAAAATAATGTTGGCGTATTTGCCCATTAATTCAACATAGATTTTGATAATTTCTTTATCTTTGATTTCATTGCGATGAGCTACTTCCATAATGATATATCGATCAAGGCCACCTTGTTCAATGCTATAAATTGTACCCCCTTCGAGATGTTTTCTAAGGCTCATTAAAAACTGTGTAGGTTGATTTCCTGTAGGATATTGATGGTTGGTAAAATGTATCCTATTATATATAGAATGGGTAGAAATGATTAAAGAACGGTTTATCCCTTCAAGTCTTAAGTTCATTAAAATTTCATTTGTTGAAACTTGATGTATTTTATTTACTCTTGCAGGTAGTTTGCTTTTTAAATCTTCATTAATTTTATTTAGAATAATTCCATCTATTGCCATATTTGTCTCCATTCACTCATATTTATGAGATATTTATGTTTTAATTGTTTACAAGGTTTAATTGCTATTATATGATTATAGCATATATCTTTTTTAATTATCTAAGGTTTCTAAAGGTTGTTAATTTTTGTGTGAGGTGCAGAATGAATAAAGGAAAATTAATTGTAATAAGTGGCCCAAGTGGTGTAGGTAAGGGGACCATTTTAAAAGAGTTTATCAACGATCCAGAGTTAAATTTAGCATATTCTGTATCGATGACAACTAGAGAAAAAAGAAGTCAGGAGATAGATGGAATTAATTATCACTTTGTTACACGCGAACAATTTGAACAAACAATTCATGAAGATGGGTTGCTAGAGTGGGCCGAATTTGTTGGTAACTTATATGGAACACCGATGAAGAGTGTTGAAAAGCTTCTTAATGAAGGAAAAAATGTGATTCTTGAAATTGAAGTTGAGGGATGTGTACAGGTTCAAGAGAAGTGTCCCGAAGCAATCACCATTTTTGTGACTCCACCTTCATTAAATGAGCTTAAAAGAAGGATTGAAGGACGCAACAGTGAGCCTGAAGAAATTATTCAACAACGCCTTGAAAAAGCCCGTAATGAATTAAAATTGGTTTCTAATTATAAATATTCTGTATGTAATGACGATCCAATCTTAGCAGCAGATATTATCCGTTTAATTATTAAACGACATATTCATAAATAAATACAAATCAAAAGGCTACATCTTTTATAAAAGGAGTAGCCTTTTTTAGCTATAAAAAAAGGAAGCTTATGCTTCCTCATAAATTATCTGTTGTAGTATTCTACGACTAGTAATTCGTTAACTTCTTTATTTAATTCGTTACGTTCTGGTAATCTTACAAAAGTACCTTTTTTGTTTTCTTTATCAACAGTTAC
>JAWXUG010000027.1:0-14665 GCA_044432885.1 Erysipelotrichaceae bacterium
CTTGAAGCTGCTGGTGAAAACTTTACGACCAATATGAGTTTGACGCAGTTAACAAGCTTATTTAATTACATGATTAATGTTCCGAATTATAGTAATATCTCCTATGATTCATTATTTGATATCCAAGGATCGTATGTTACAGGATATGCTTCAAATTACTATGATTATGGTAGTGAATTAGTATTATATTCTTATGTTTTATGGGATGGATCTATTGAGCAAAATGTAGACCATGTTCAATGGATTATGGGTAATGATCCAGATTTTGAACAACCAACATTCTTTAAGTTCTTTGAATCGTTCCCATATGAAAGAAATATTTACTTTGATGATTGGTTCGATGAAGTTCAAGATCATGAAACCATCCCATCAATTGTAGAAAACTTCGTGGGACAATCCTTGTCATATGTTCAATCATGGGCAGATAGTAATGGTATTACATTAGTTGTTAATTACGTTTCTTATGGAGACGCATTGTATAACGAATATTATATAGATAAAGTTGTAGCACATGATTATAGATACGGTAACCTCGCTTCTAATATTAGCGTATTTAATGTTTGGATCTGTGGAGAAGCAGTATATGAAGCACAGGTACCAGATTTTGTGGGTTCTCAATATAGTGAGGCACAATCATGGGCAAGTAGTAATGGATATACAATTACAGTAAGTTTAATTGAAGAATCTAGTTCAAGCTATGACTCATCATTATCAGGTCAAGTGTATTCACAAAGTGTAACAGCGGGATCACTTGTAAGTAGTCAAAGTTCAATTACTGTTTATGCATATGCAGTTGCAACAGTTGAAGATACACGTACAGCATTATCAAGTACTGCACTTAGTGCACTAAAAAATACAGCGACTCAAACGGAAGCTGACGCATGGGCAACTACTTATTTGGAAAGTGGAACTAGTCAGATCTCATATGCAACAGTAGAAGACTCAAGTGTAGCAGAAGGAACGATTACATCGTATATTTATTATAATTCTGATGGAACTTCGACTGCGTATACGAATTCAACATTTGTATTCTATGTAGCGACAGCATCTAGTACGACTACGACACCAGATGTTACAACGGATCCAACGGATGAACCAACGGCAACTCCTACGGAATCTCCAACGGCAACACCGACGGCAACTCCAACTCCAACTCCAACGCCTACGGCAACAGCAACACCAACGCCTACGGCAACGGCAACACCAACGCCTGAAGCAACAGATCCGACAACAGCACCAACTAATGGGACATCAGAAAATAACGATAATGGTGAAGGTTCAGCAACGTAATAAATAAAACAAAGAAAACGGCTAAGCCGTTTTCTTATTATAAGGAGAATGAATGAATAAAAGACAAGTAAACTCAAAGCAAAATTATAGAAAAAGAAAATTGAATACGAAATTTATAATTTTAATGGTAGTTATTATTTTAGCTGTAATAGGTACAATAAAGCTACCAAGCCTTTTTATCGATGATGATTCTGTAAACAAAGTTGAAAATACTGAAAGTATTGAAACGATGGTTCCATCAGTATCTCTTGATGAAGAGGATGAGGGGTATGATCATTCTTTGGGGAGTTTAGTATATGAAACAACATGGACTACAGAAGGTATTGAAAATTTTAGTTCGGAAGTAGACGTTCTCTCTTTTAAAGTAAAATCAGCAACAAATGCTAAACTAGCAAATGATGATATTTACTTAAAAGCAGGAAATTATACATTAGAATTTGAAGTTAGTAGTGATGAATATGTAGGGATATATATAGAAATTGACAATGATGATGAGTCAGTATTTTACAGTTCAGCTTGGTATGAAGGAGATCAAACCATTAGTTTTGATTTTTATGTAAGTTCACCATTGTATGCAGCAGATATTGAAATATATTTACAAACCAATGCTTCAGCATCTAATGTTGAAATTAAATCATTTAAAATAACTACATCAACAGATAGTTATAATGTATTAGTTAATCAAGTTGGCTATCAACCAGAACAACGTAAGATTATTAGCATAAAGGGTAGAAATGGTGATTATTTCAATGTGGTTGATTATGAAACGAATGAAATAGTCGGCACTTATCAATTAACAGATAGTACCCTTTCTACGTATACAAGTGAGTATATTCAATCAGGTGATTTTTCTAATTTTAAACAAGAAGGGACTTATTATATAGAGACTTCTTTTGGTTACAAATCTTATCCATTTACAATTAGTACTGATGTGTATGCAGAGTTATTGAGTGATAGTTTAGCGATGTTTACAACACAGCGCTGCGGTTATGTAGAGGATGATAGCATTTTTGAAGATTTAGCCCATGATTCATGTCATACTGAACTAGCAACCATTTATACAACAGGTGAATTAATCGATGTAAGCGGTGGTTGGCATGATGCAGGCGACTATGGAAAATATGTGGAAACAGCAGTAAAATCATTAAGCGATTTATTAATTGCAACGCTCATTAATCCTGAAACAACCCAGGATTTAGCGATACTTGAAGAAATGCAATATGAATTGGATTGGTTATTTAAGATGCAAAGAGATGATGGTGCAGTTTATTCAAGAGTAGCAACTGCTACTTTTGCAGGCTATGTGTTACCAGAAGATGATACCGATATGCAATATGTCTTACAACCATCTACCCCATCTACAGCGGGCTTTGCAGCAGTCATGGCTTTAGCTAGTGAGGTTTTTGAGGAAATAGATTCTGATTATGCGCAAAAGTGTTTAGAAGCAGCAGAAAAAGCTTATTCTTATGCAAGTGGATCATATTATAATCCAGCTGTACCAAGCGAGTTTAGTATGGGTGATTATGCAGTAAAGGATGATAGCGATTTTAAATTTTATATGAATATCGCATTATGGCATGCAACGGACGAAGATAAATATTTAGATGTGGCGCTAACTTGTGTGGATATCAATGATATTAAGTATTATAGTGAATATTGGAATCCTGGTGCTGTTTATCCAGTTTATTTATACCTTGATAAAGCAGATTCAAAAACACAGGGATATGAAGCCATTTCAAATAGTTTTATTGATTATGCAAACGAAATTGTAAATACAACTTCAAGAAATGTTTTTAGAATTAGCTTAACTGATAATTTCACTTGGGGATCAAATCATAATATTATCGACAATGCTATGATTTTAATGATGGCCCATGATATCTTTGGTGATATGAATTATTATGATGTAGGAACTGAACATTTATCTTATGTACTTGGACATAATGGATTAAATTTTAGCTTTGTAACCGGGTATGGAAGCGACTATCCGCTAAACATTCATTACCGCATGACTTATGTAACTGGTGGTTATTTAGAAGGGGCCTTAGTAGGAGGCGCTAATGGCAGTATGGATGATCCGTTATTGGTAGAAAATTTTGAAGGTACAGATGTGCCTGATCAATATCGATACATTGATGAATTTGAAAGCTATGCTTCCAATGAAATAGCATTGCATTACAATAGTTCACTTTATTTTGTTTTATCTTATATTGAATATTTTGATTAAAGGGGATTTCCCCTTTTTCATTTGATTAAAATTAAAAATATAGTACGACGATATCATTAAACGATTGGTAATAAAATGTATATCCTGCTTGTTCTAAAAGTGTAATCCAATTAATATCAGTGATATAACATGCATCATTTTGCAATGTATCAAAAGTTAATTCATCAATAAAATAGTAAGTGATATGAGTGTTTTCAGAATAGACACGTTCTTCGTTAAAACTAATAGGTTTTTTTTCTTGTAGTAGATAAACATAGATATAATTTTCGGCTGTAACAGAGGTTGCATAAATTTCATCTATATCTAATGATTCAGCATAGCTTAATGCATCTAAATAATCAGTAGCAAACCAGTACAAATGACTATCATTTTCATTATAAGAAGTAAAATAGTAATGAGAAAAAGATATAAATGAACAACTGTACATAATGAAAATGATGGATAAAAGTTTACGATTTTTAACAACCTTAATTATTCCTAAACTTACAAAGTAAATCAGAGGAATAAAGATTGCATTGGCTTTGTTGATGTTTGGGTTGCTTATAAGAAACAGCGTTATAAGTGAACTAGCAGCCCATGCTAGAAAGATAACATTTAGATTAAACTGTTTCTTTTTTAGTTGTTTGATTGATGAATACAAACCAATAATTGCAAAGATAGATGAAAATAAATAAAGTGTTTTGTATGAAGGTAATGCATTATAATCTAAAAGGTTTCCATAGATTTCTTGATTGTCGGATGTAAATAGCATTTTAAATATGTAAAGATTGTCTGAAATGTTATCAAGACCAATCTCGTTGTTGCGAAAGAAAAATAACTTTGGTAAACTAATCCAACTATCCACCTCACTCATCCAATTATGATTAACCAAAAGATTTAAGATAAGAGGAAAGGCTAGTAAAGATAAAGGCAGAAAAAATGTAAAAAGTTGTTTAAATGTGAATTGTTTCTTATAAAAGCCATAGCTAAATACAAGTAATAAATAGATAGGTATAGTTAGATAAGATAATGCATAACTATACAACGTTAATCCAAACAACACACCCGCTAAGAAAAATATTCGCAATTTTTGATATTTTAATGCATTGAAAAGTAATGCGGTTGATATACAAATCATTGGTAACATCAAATTACAATCTAATCCAAATCTGGCTTGCATGATGAAGTAAGGAGTTATGGTATACAAAGTTAATAAGATGAGACAATGTAATTTATTTTGTTTAAACATTGTGTAAATACAGAAAAAACTTATCATTTTTAGTAGTGCGATGGGTAAGCGTATAATAAAGGTACTTAATCCAAATAATTTAATTAGGAAAGCGCATAAATAAGCGTATAAGGCACTTTGCCCACCACCATAGTTAATTAAATAGACAGGAAAATGATAGAGGTATCGATCGGTTGAGTAATTAGCTAAGGACAAAGCATCATAAGCCATCCCTGCTTCATCGACATGTAAGCCATAAGGAAGGGTATCTAATCGATAAAAACTAACAAAAAGAAAAAGTGAAAAAATTAAAAAAATACAAATTTTAAAATGTTGATCACTTATAGTCATTTCGATTTTGTGTGTATGAAACGAATAAAAAAGACATAATAATGTAACAACAATAAAAAAACCTTCTAAATATGAATACATAATCTTCCCCTAGTCTTGATTAAGTATACCATGAGGGTAGTTTATGGTAAAATAGAATTGTCTTAAATAAATTTGATTACTGTATTTAATATTTGTGGCAGAAGGATTCAAGCATAAATGTATTTTTAAAATACAAGAATTAAATTTTATGATAAATCATGAATAAAGCAGGAGGAAAATAAATGTTTGATGTAATTATTGTAGGAGCAGGTTTTGCGGGGGCAACACTTGCACACAAGTTTAAACAAGATGGAAAGAAAGTTTTAATCATTGAAAAACGTGCACAAATAGCTGGGAATATGTATGACTATTTAGATGAAAATAAAGCCTTATATCATCAATATGGACCTCATATTTTTCATACGGAAAATATGGAAGTGGTTGAGTATTTATCACAATTTACGCAATGGTTTGACTATGAACATAAGGTAAGTGGATATGTACAAGGAAAACTAGTGCCTATTCCATTTAACCTAACTTCTATAGAAATGGTTTTTGATAAAGAAAAAGCAGATCGTTTAAAAGCTTTGTTGCTTGAAAGTTATGAAGAAGGTTCGAAGGTACCTATTTTAAAACTAAAAGGAAATGAAAATGCGGAAATTCATGAATTAGCTGAATTTATATATGAACATGTGTTTAAATATTACACCATGAAACAATGGGGACTAACACCTGAGGAAATTGATCCTGCGGTTACAGGACGAGTTCCGGTTATGGTTGGGTATGATGATCGATACTTCCAAAATAAATTCCAAAAGATGCCTAAGGAAGGCTATACAAAAATCTTTGAAAAGATGTTAGAAGGAATAGAAGTTTTATTAAATACTGAGTGTCGTGATGTTATTGAAATTATTGATGATCAGATTTATTTTAATGGAGAATTATTTGAAGGTAAGTTTATCTATACAGGGGTCGTAGATGATCTAATGAATTATCGTCATGGACATCTTCCATATCGCTCACTTTCTTTTGATAAACAAACCCATGAGTGGGATTATCAACCTAATACAACGGTTAATTATCCAACAAGTGCTAGTATTCATCCATATACAAGAATCACTGAGTATAAGAAGATGATGTATCAACCATCAAAGGACAAAACAACCATTGCGGTGGAATACCCTAAAGCATATACACCTAATACAGAAGATATTCCGTACTATCCTATTTTCACAGAAGAAAATCAAAGAAAGTATAATGTGTATGTAGAAGAATGTAAGAAAGTTAAAAATTTATATCTTATTGGGCGTCTTGCAGAATATCGTTATTATGATATGGATGCGATTATAGCACGAGCATTATCATTGTATGAAGAAATAAAGTAAAATTAAGACACTGTAATTAATATGCAGTGTTTTATTTGTTGTGAATATAAAGTATACTAATAAGGTAAAAGAGGTGAGCTTATGAAGCTAAGTATAATTGTCCCTTGTTATAATGAGCAGGGAGTTGTAGATTTATTTTATGATGAAGCTATAAAACATATAAAAGAAACAAAATTAGATTATGAACTTATTTTTGTCAATGATGGGTCAAAGGATGAAACAGTTAACGATTGCTTGGCATTAAAAGAAAAAGATTCTAACATTATTGTAGTAGATTTTTCTCGTAATTTTGGTAAGGAAGCAGCAATGTTGGCGGGACTTGAGACCAGTACTGGTGATTTAGTCGTGTTGATGGATGCAGACTTACAAGATCCACCCTATCTGTTGCCTACAATGGTAAAAGCAGTTGTAGAAGAAGGCTATGATAGTGCAGCGACTTATCGAGTAGATAGAAAAGGGGAGCCTCCAATAAGAAGCTTTTTCGCAAGAAAATTTTATAAAATGATTAATAAGATGACTGAGGTCGAAATCGTTGATGGTGCACGAGATTATCGTATGATGTCACGTGATATGGTAAATGCCATTATTTCACTTCCTGAAGTGCATCGTTTTTCAAAAGGAATTTTTACATGGGTTGGTTTTAAAACAAAGTACATTGAATTTGAAAATGTAGAACGTGTTGCTGGGGAAACCAAATGGAGTTTTTGGAAATTATGTAAGTATGCAATCGAAGGGATTGTTGGCTTTACGACTTTTCCACTTCGTTTAGCAACCATCTTTGGTTCAATTATTTCAGTAGGAGCTTTCTTGTTTATGTTATTTATTACCATCAAAGCAATTATCTTTGGTGATCCTGTGGCAGGGTATCCATCGCTGGTAGTGATTATAACGATGATTGGAGGTATTCAATTATTATTGATGGGTGTAATGGGTGAGTATCTATCAAGAACCTACATGGAGACAAAAAGACGTCCGATTTATATCGTGAAGAAAAAATATTAGTTTAAAGGAAGACGAAGGTCTTCTTTTCATTTGATAAGGATGTCTTATCTTTTACAAATGTGATTAAAACATGGTAAAATAAGGAAGGAAAAGGTCATAGGAAGAGGTAATAATGGACGTAAAATCAAAATATGACGTAGTCATTATCGGAGGAGGAATTGGTGGATTAATGTGTGCGTATCGCTTAATCGAAACCAAACCTGATTTAGACATCTTACTTTTGGAAAGAGGACAAACGCTATCTTTAAGAAAGTGTCCGATTGTGGCAAAAAAAACGAACAAGTGTGTTAAATGCAATCCTTGTAGTATTATGGAGGGAATGGCTGGTGCGGGTGCATTCTCTGATGGTAAATACATCATTTCAACAGAGTATGGAGGCTGGCTTCCTGATTTAATGGAACATGATAAGGTGTTGAATTATATCAATCAAGCAGATGCCATTTTAATGCGTTTTGGTGCTCAAGAAGATCGATATACGCCAAGTGATGAACTAAAGAAGTTATGCTTACAACATGATTTACATATGCAACAAGCGGAAGTGAAACATTTAGGAACAGATGCAAACTATAATACGATGCTAAAATTAATTCATTATCTGGAAGACAAGATTCAAATTGAAACCTTGTCTACCGTCAAAGATGTAAACAAGCTTACTAAAGAGGTATTCTTTACTCATAAAAACCAAGACTACACAACAGTCGGGGATAAGGTTATTTTTGCAGTTGGAAGAGCAGGGGCACGTACCTTTAAAGAATGGTGTGTAAACAATCAAATTGCATGCAAAAACAATCAAGTTGATGTAGGGGTTCGTGTTGAATTACCTTCCATGGTATGGGAACATTTCTCAAAGAAAATCTACGAACCAAAGATTTACTATAAATCGGGAAAATATGGAGATATGACTAGAATGTTTTGTTTCAATGAAAGAGGACATGTCGTAACAGAAAATACCGATGGTGTCTTAACTGTTAATGGACACTCTTATAAAGATGAAGCAATGAAATCTAAAAATAGTAATTTCGCCTTATTAAGCTCTACTTATTTTACAGAACCATTTAATGAACCTGTAGAATATGCAAGGTCGGTTGCTTCATTAGCAAATAAAATTAGTGGGGGTACGGTTTTAGTTCAACGCCTTGGAGATCTTGAAGCCGGGAAGCGTACAACTGAAAAACGTTTAAAACAAAGCACTGTACGACCAACCTTAGATGCAGTACCAGGCGACTTAAGTTTATGTATGCCAAAACGTCAATTAGATAACATCATTGAAACCTTGCATGCATTAGATAAGGTAGCACCAGGCACAGCCAATTATGATACCTTATTGTATGGCGTTGAATGCAAGTTTTATAGTGCAAGACCAGCATCAACTGATTTTCAATTAGAGGGAACAGATGGTATCTATGCAGTGGGTGATGGGGCAGGATTTACCCGTTCTTTATCACAAGCTGCTGCCAATGGACTTTTGGTTGCTGATATTTTGTGCAAGAAAGCTTAAAACATAATTGAAATGCCTTAAACATAGGCTTATAATGATAATGAAAAAAGGAAGAGGAATAGAATGGAAAAATTTTTAGTAGAAGTTTCTGCTCGCCATATTCATGTGAGCCAAGAAGTACTTGAAGCTTTATTTGGAGAAGGTGCAGCCTTAACAATTAGAAAAGAGTTGTCACAACCGGGACAATTCGCAAGTGGTGAAAAAGTGAAATTAGTAGGACCTAAATCAGAAATGATGGTTTCAATTTTAGGGCCTGTAAGAAAAGATACACAAATTGAATTATCTTTAACAGATGCTCGTAACTTAGGGGTAAAAGCACCTATTAGAGAATCTGGTGATGTTAAAGGGTCAACAGGGGTTAAACTTGTTGGGCCATGTGGCGAAGTAGAACTTGAAGAAGGCATCATTGTTGCGAAAAGACATATCCATATGACAGAGGCTGATGCTGAAAAATATGGTGTAAGCAATGGTCAAGTAGTGGGTGTTGAAATTGAAACAGAAGGTCGCTCAATTGTATTTAAAGACACAGTTGTACGCGTTAGAAATGACTTTGCATTGGCAATGCATATTGATACAGATGAAGCCAATGCAGCAGGTATTGCTGGAAGCGCACAAGGAAGTATCGTTTTATAATGTGAAAAGGGCTATGCCCTTTTTTAGTATACAGTAATAGGATGGGATGCAATTTTAAAAAAATTGGTTTATGATAATAAAAAGTAGATAGGAGAAAGTGATGAAAAAAATATATTTGGCTGGTGGATGTTACTGGGGATGTGAACATTTCTTTAAACAAGTTTATGGTATCACAGAAACAAGTGTGGGGTTTGCCAATGGAACTAAGGAAAATCCAACCTATGAAGAAGCATGTACAGGGAAGTATGGCTTTGTTGAAACGGTGGCCATTGATTATGATGAAACCCTTATTGATTTATATTTTATTTTGGAATTATTTTTCAAAATTATTAATCCAACGACATTGAATAAACAAAAAGAAGATGAAGGGATTCAATATCGTACAGGAATTTATTATGTAGATCCAACAGATGAAAGCATTATAAATCGTTTTATTCATCACCAACAACGATTTTACACCCAACCAATTGTAACTGAAGTAATGCCGTTACAAAATTATTATAAAGCTCATGAAGCACATCAAGCTTATCTTGAAAAAAATTCTAGTGGTTATTGTCATGTGGATTTCAGATGGTTTAATTATGCAAAGATTGTAAACCAAAAAATAGATTCAAATTTAGAGGGGGTAAAAGAAAAGTTAACTCCTTTACAATATGAAGTGACTCAAAATAAAGCTACGGAGCCATCTTTCAACAATGAGTATTGCGAACATTTCAAAGATGGTATTTATGTAGATATCGTTAGTAATGAGCCTTTATTTAGTTCAAAAGATAAATATGATTCAGGATGCGGATGGCCAAGCTTTGCTAAACCATTATTAGACAGCAAACTAGAGTATCTAGAAGATCATTCTTTAGGGATAAAACGAATAGAAGTTGTAAGTAAAAATGCAAAGACCCATTTAGGCCATGTATTTAACGATGGCGCAATGCATTTAGGAGGTTTACGCTATTGTGTAAACAGTGCTTCTTTGAAGTTTATTCCAAAAGAAAAAATGGAAGAGGAAGGCTTTGGTTACCTCATCAATTTGCTATAAAAAATACTTGAATTATAAATCATTTATGTTAGAATATACTAGTCATTTATCAAGAGTGGTTTAGAGGGTTAGCTCTATGAGGCCACAGCAACCTGCATATGCAAGGTGCTAATGCTAACAACGATAAGGAAGAGTAGAATGCAAACACCTCTTTCTTAGGGGTGTTTTTTATATCAATGACTAGAAAAGAAGGGAAACAATGAAACATTTATTTACAAGCGAATCAGTAACAAGCGGACATCCAGATAAAATCTGTGACTGGGTGAGTGATCACATTTTAGATGCAGCCTTATACTATGATCCAAATAGTAAGATGGCGGTAGAAACAACGATTAAAGATAACTTTATCTTAATTTATGGTGAAGCAAACACAAAAGCTGAAATCGATTATGCTGCCATTGCTAAAAACGTATTGAAAAAAGTAGGACATGAAGAAGAGTTTGAAGTCTTGGTTAAAGTGTCTAATCAATCAGCGGAAATTAATCATGCAGTAGAACAAAGTGAAACAGCAGCAGGAGACCAAGGGTTAATGTTTGGCTATGCGTGCAATGAAACAGAAGATTTTATGCCACTTCCTATTCACTTAGCACATCGTTTAGCAGAACGTCTTGAACAAGTAAGAAGAGAAACCCCATGTCTTCGTCCTGATGGGAAAACACAGGTAACAGTTGAATATGATGGAGATATTCCTAAGCGAGTAGAAACCATTGTTGTTTCTACCCAACATACAGAAGATGTTAGCCAAGATGAAATTAAAGAAATCATTATGGAAAAGGTGATTAAGCCAAGTATTGATGCAAAATACTTAGATGAAAATACGAATTATTTAATTAACCCAAGTGGATCATTCATCGTTGGAGGACCATTTGGTGATAGTGGAACAACAGGGCGTAAAATTGTTGTAGATACATATGGCGGAAAAGGTCATATTGGAGGCGGATGCTTCAGCTCTAAAGATCCTAGTAAAGTAGACCGTAGTGCAGCTTACTATACTCGTTTTGTAGCGAAAAATATTGTTGCGAATGGACTATGTGACAAAATTGAAGTACAGGTTGCTTATGCCATTGGAAAACAAAACCCTGTTTCTGTAAATATTGAAACCTTTAATACCAACCATATAGAAGATGAAAAGATTATTAAAATCATTGAGAAAAACTTTGATTTTAGTGTTGGAAACATTATTAAACAATTAGATTTATTGCAACCAATTTACCATAAAACAAGCAATTATGGACATTTTGGTAAGCCTGGTTTCAAATGGGAAGAAATTATTGATTTAGATACAAACGTGTAATGTTGATACAATCCAAAGGCCTAGAAATAGGCTTTTCTTCTGTACAATATAGTGTATAATGGATGTGTAGGAGAAATTATGGTAAAAATAATATTTTTTGATATTGATGGCACATCCTTTGATAATAAAAATCAAAAGGTGCATCCATCCACAACTAAAGCTTTAACTTTATTAAGAGAACAGGGATGTAAACTATTTATTTGCACCTCGCGCTCAACACAAGAAATGTGTTGTTTACCACAGGCGTACCTAAATTTATTTGATGGCTATGTGGTGAATGCGGGGGCAATGATTTATATAGATAAAAAACTTGTTCATAAGTCTGTAATGAAGCATGAAAAAATCAAACCAGTAATCGATAAATTAGATGAATTAGAATTAACCTATCGTTGGGTGGCAGCTGATAATGATGCAAGCTTAAATAGGATTGATCCTGAAAAGATGGCATTATTCTATCGTTTGTATAGCTATGTTCCACCTGTAAAAGCCTATACCAATCAAGATTTATGTCATTTATTGTTCTACATGAAAAATCCAGAGATGATGGATGAAATTAGACCATTGATGGATGATATGTATGTAATAGACTTAGGTTTGGCCAAAGAATTTGTTTATAAAGACATCAACAAAGGTGCAGGTATGAGATGGGTAGCTGATCATTATGGGGTATCGATGGAGGATGTTGCGGCCTTTGGAGACGGTGGCAATGACGTTGAAATGATGGAAGTTGCAGGTTATGGGATTGCGATGGGAAACGGGAAACCACATCTTAAAGAAGTGGCCGATTATGTGACTAAAAATATTGATGAAGATGGTTTATATCATGCCTGTCTTCATTATGGTTGGATAAAGGAGTAAACATGTACGTTTTAGAAAATGATTTAGTTTTTGCAGAAATTACAAGCAAAGCTGCTGAGGTTATCCATTTTTATGAAAAAGATAATCAAGTAGAGCGTTTATGGCAGGCAGATCCAACTTACTGGGCGGGAAGAAATCCTATTTTATTCCCACAAGTAGGAAATACATCGAATAAATCTTATGTAACTAAGGGTAAACAATATTCTATGGGCAATCATGGATTGGCAAGACATGCAATATTTGAAATGGTTGAGCACACACAAGATCGATTAGTTTTAACCTTTAAAGATGATGAAAAAACTTATGAGCAATATCCTTACCACTTTGAATTAAAAGTGATTTATACCTTAGTGGGTAAACGATTAAATATTGAGTATCAAATTAGTAATCATGATGAAGAAGTGATGCCATTTGGTTTTGGATTACATCCAGCTTTTGCATGTCCATTAAAAGATGGGGAAGAATTTAGTGATTATAAAATTGTCTTTCCATCTATTGAAACGCAAACAGGACCTGCATCAAGCTACTTGAAGAATCAAGAACTTGTTTTAAATTATGAAGCATTTGAAAAATTGTCTTCACTTATCTATGAAAATGTTCAATCTCCTTACGTTGATTTAGTAGGGCCACAGTATAAAATGCGTATCGGTACGCAAGGGTACAAATTCTTAGTGATTTGGACACCGAATGCACCTTTCGTATGTATTGAGCCTTGGCATTCACATGGGGACTTTGAAGAAAATCAATTACCGTTTGAAAAACGAGAAGGAATGATAAATTTAGCGAGTAATCAAGTTTATCAAACCGCATATTATTTCGAAATATTATAGGAGGAAAAAGAAATGATGAAAGTTATCGTAGTAAACGATTACCAAGAACTAAGCGAACGCGCTTTTGAGGTAATGAAAGAAGTATTAGTAAAAGAAAATCCAGTATTAGGTCTAGCTACAGGGTCAAGTCCAATTGGTTTATATCAAGAAATGGTGAAAGATTATCAAAGCAATCATACAAGTTATGAAAATGTTGTGACTTTTAATTTAGATGAATATGCAAACTTACCAAAAGAGCATTCTGAAAGTTATTATTCATTCATGCACCATAATTTATTTGATCATGTAAATATCAAAGAAGAAAACATTCATATTCCAGCAGGAAATGGAACGCTTGAAGAAAACTGTGCAAAATATGAAGAAACGATGAAAACCTATACGATTGATCTTCAATTATTAGGAATTGGTGGAAATGGACACATTGGTTTTAATGAACCAGGAACTTCATTTGATTCTGAAACACACGTTGTAGAACTACAAGAAAAAACAAGAAAAGACAATGCACGTTTCTTTGATCCACTAGGCGAAGAAGTGCCAACTCATGCATGCACAATGGGGATTGCAAGCATCATGCGTAGTAAAAAAGTATTGCTTGTGGCATCTGGAGAAAACAAAGCAGATGCTATTGCTCAAATGGTGAATGGTGAAGTAAGTGAAGCTTGTCCTGCTACTGTATTACAAAATCATCCAGATGTAGTGGTTATCGTTGATAAAGCGGCTGCAAGCAAATTAAAATAAAGCATAACAGGTGAAAATAGTAATTGAAGCGTTTATAATGAAATTACTAAAGAAAAGGAGTGTAACCATATGAAAATTGTAAATCAAAGTGAATTTGACAGTATTGTTAATAAAGAAGGGGTTGTATTGGTAGATTTCTTTGCAACATGGTGTGGTCCTTGTAAGATGATTGCCCCAGTTCTTGAAGAATTACAAAGCGAATATGATAATGTAACCATCATTAAAGTAGATGTAGATCAAGAGGGTCAATTGGCAAGAAAATACAATGTACTGTCGATTCCTACTTTATTCTTAT
>JAWXUG010000028.1:0-14232 GCA_044432885.1 Erysipelotrichaceae bacterium
GAAAAATCAATCAAAGGCTATAAAGAAATTGAATATGAAGTGATGCGTGATGCCAATGATACAGCGATTGTTATTTGTACCATGGAAAACATTGATCCTGTAGGCATTCATACCGGCGATAGTATGGTAGTGGCACCTTGTCAAACCTTATCTAATAAAGAATACCAATTGTTACGTAATGCTTCTTTGGCGCTTATTCGTGAATTAAAAATTGAAGGGGGATGTAATGTACAATTTGCCTTAGATCCTTATTCTTTTAATTATTATGTCATTGAGGTAAACCCTCGTGTATCTAGAAGTTCCGCATTAGCTTCAAAAGCAACAGCTTATCCGATTGCTAGGGTTTCAAGTAAGATTGCAGTTGGATTAAGACTTGAAGAAATTCCAATTGCCAACACCCCAGCATCATTTGAACCGACAATCGACTATGTGGTTAGTAAAATCGCTCGCTTCCCATTTGATAAGTTTGAGAAAGCAGACAAGAAACTAAGCACCCAAATGAAGGCAACAGGGGAAGTCATGGCTATTGGACGTAACATGGAGGAAAGTCTGTTAAAAGCGGTACGTTCTTTAGAAATTGGCGTGGATCATATCTACCTTGAAAAATTTAATGAGATAGATACAGAAAGTTTATTAAGCTACATTGAAACCCCAACTGATGAGCGTTTATTTGTGATTGCTGAATTATTCAGACGCAATATTGATATGATGCGCATTGCAGAGGCTACAAAAATTGATGCCTTCTTCCTAGATAAGATTCATCATATCATTGCCCTTGAAGAACAAATTAAAGCAGATCCAAGTATAGAAAACATCTATAAATGCAAGCGTTATGGCTTTAGTGATCGCTATCTTGCAACGATTTTAGGCAAGAGTGAATTAGAAATGTATACCTTCCGTAAACAACATAATATGTACCCTGTTTATAAGATGATAGATACCTGTGGAGGAGAATTTGATGCCTACGTACCTTACTTTTATTCTACTTATGAACAAGAAAATGAAAGTATTGTCAGCGACAAGGAATCGATTATCGTATTAGGCTCAGGTCCTATTCGTATCGGTCAGGGCGTAGAGTTTGACTATTCAACAGTTCATGCAATCTGGGCAATCCAGGAAGCAGGATATGAAGCAATAATCATCAATAATAATCCAGAAACAGTAAGTACCGATTATTCGATTAGTGATAAGTTATATTTTGAGCCTTTATGTATTGAAGATGTTATGAATATTATCGAACTTGAAAAGCCTAAAGGGGTTATTGTTTCATTAGGTGGGCAAACAGCGATTAATTTAGCCCAACGTTTACACCAATTAAATGTGCCGATTATTGGGACTGATCAAATAGCTATTGATAAGGCAGAAAATCGTGATGCTTTTGAAAAGATTGTTAAGTCATGTGATATTGCTCAACCTATTGGCAAGGCGGTCACAAGCATTGAAGAAGGGTTAAAAGTGGCGAATGAAATTCATTATCCAGTCCTTGTAAGACCAAGTTATGTACTAGGTGGTCGTGCAATGCAAATTGTTCATCAAGATAGTGAGTTGATTGAATATTTAAATACAGCTGTAAAAATAGATCAAGATCAACCAGTTTTAGTTGATAAATATATCAAAGGAAAAGAAGTAGAAATTGATGCGATTAGTGATGGAAGCGATGTTTATATTCCGGGAATTATGCAATTAATTGAGGAAACAGGAGTCCATTCAGGAGATTCTATGAGTGTATATCCACCTTTCTCATTAAGTGAAAAAGTCAAAGAAACGATTCTTGATTATTCAAAACGTTTAGGCTTAGCAATTGGCATCAAGGGTTTATTCAACATTCAATTTATTGTTGATGATGAGGACCAAGTTTATGTGATTGAAGTGAATCCTAGATCTTCAAGATCAGCCCCTTTTATTAGTAAATCTAGTAAGGTACCTTTAGCGAATATTGCGACCAAGGTGATGTTAGGCCAATCTTTAAAAGATCAAGGCTATGCCAATCAGCCAACAGTAGAAACAGGGTGTTACTTTGTTAAATCACCAACGTTCAGTTTTTCAAAACTTCATGGACTAGATGCTTATTTATCTCCTGAAATGAAGTCTACAGGAGAGGCTATTGGTTATGATAAGACTTTAAATAGAGCTTTATATAAAGCCCTTCAAGCGAGTAATATGCGTGTTGTCAACTATGGTAGTGTCCTTGTTACCTTAGCGGATGAAGATAAAGTAAGAGCCGTAGAACTTGTCAGAAGATTTTATCAATTAGGCTTTAATATTGAAGCCACTTCAGGGACATGTAAAACTTTAGTTGAACAAGGGATTAAGACACGTTCTAAGTTAAAAATATCAGAGGGTTCACAAGAAATACTAGACTCTATTCGAAAAGGACACGTAACCTATATTATCAACACTTTATCAGCCAATGACACTAATACATCAAAAGATGGTTATCTGATTCGTCGTTGTGCAGTAGAAAATAACGTAAGTGTATTTACATCACTAGATACAGTTAATGTATTGTTGGATGTATTAGAAGAAATTACGATGGGGGTATCGACCATTGACGCATGTGAATAAAGAAAGAGTACAATCATTTGATATCTTAAGTAATCAAATAATCGCTAAAGATGTCTATAAAATGTGCTTAAAAGGAGATACAAGTTGGATTAAAAGACCTGGTCAATTCATCAATATTGATTTTGAAAATGCCTATTTAAAAAGACCGATTAGCATTAGTGATTATGATGATAATCAATTAGTCATTATTTATAAGGTTGTCGGTTTTGGTACAAGAGCGATGTCTTTAAAAAAACCAGGGGACACGCTAACAGCCCTTGTTGACCTTGGAAATGGTTTTGAAATCATGGATGAGCAACAAGTTTTATTAGTGGGTGGTGGCGTAGGTGTTCCTCCACTATATGGCTTAGCAAAACGCTTACTTGAAAAAGGAAAAGAGGTAAGTGTTGTGTTAGGCTTTACAAGTAAAGATGATGTATTTTATCAAGAAGAATTTGAAGCATTGGGATGCAAGGTTTATCTTAGTACCAATGATGGAAGTGCTGGGGAAAAGGGCTTTGTTACAGATGTTATTTTAAAACAAGGATTACAAAATCTAGCTTATTATGCGTGTGGACCTGAAGTTATGTTGAAAGCTTTAGCACATACCAGTACAAGTCATGGCTTACTAAGTTTTGAAGCACGTATGGGTTGTGGATTTGGGGCTTGTATGGGTTGTAGTTGTAAGACATTAACAGGCTATAAACGGATTTGTGTAGAAGGACCAGTGATGGATTCAAGGGAGATTTTATGGAAAGATTAAAAGTAGAGTTATGTGGATTAAAACTTGATAATCCAATTATACCTGCAAGCGGTACCTTTGGTTTTGGCTATGAATTTACCCAGTTTTATGATATTAATATCTTAGGGTCAATCGCAACCAAGGGAACGACTCAAGAACCAAGATTTGGCAATCCTACCCCACGTATTGCAGAGTGTGAAAAAGGGATGATTAACTCAGTAGGTTTACAAAATCCTGGCATTGAAAAAGTAATCGGTGAAGAATTTAAAAAGTTAAAAGAAGTATTTGATAAAAAAGTAGTGGCTAATGTATCAGGCTTTAGTTTAGAAGAATATGTAGCATGTGCCAAACAAATGGATCAGGAAGAAATGGTGGGGATTATAGAAATTAATGTTTCTTGTCCAAATGTTCATCATGGTGGCATGAGTTTTGGAACAGACCCACAGCTAGTTAAACAGGTTACACAAGCTGTTAAAGCAGTTACGCATAAACCAGTATTTATCAAATTAACACCTAATGTAACGGATATTGTAAGTATTGCCAAGGCTTGTGAAGAAGGAGGTGCTGATGGTATCTCTATGATTAACACCTTATTAGGGGCACGCTTCGATTTGAAAACTGGAAAACCAATTATCGCCAATATTATGGGTGGATTTAGTGGTCCTGCAATCAAACCGGTTGCCTTACGAATGGTGTATCAGGTGTATCAAGCAGTCAACATTCCAATCATTGGAATCGGTGGTATCAGTAGTGCTGAGGATGTAATCGAATTTATGAGTGCTGGGGCAACGGCTGTTCAGGTAGGTGCAGAAAATTGTCGTAATCCATATGCTTGTAAGCAAATTATTGATGCTTTGCCACAAGTAATGGATCAATATAACATCAAGACATTAAATGAAATTATAGGGAGGGCTCATCAATGAGAGATGTAATTATCGCATGTGATTTTTCAAGTAAGGAAGAAACCTTAGCTTTCTTAGATCAGTTTCAAGACGTAAAACCATTTGTTAAAATCGGGATGGAACTTTATTATGCACAAGGACCAAGCATTGTACATGAAATCAAAGAAAGAGGACATAAAATTTTCTTAGACTTGAAACTACATGATATTCCAAATACCGTTTATAAAGCAATGAAAAATATTGGTAAACTTGGGGTAGATATGACCAATGTTCATGCTCAAGGGACAACTTCAATGATGCAAATGGCAAGACAAGCTTTGGATGAAACAAATCCTGAAACGATTTTATTAGCTGTTACTCAATTGACAAGTACTTCTAATGAGCAAATGAAAAAAGATTTATTGATTGATCATGAGTTAAATGATGTCGTTTTACATTATGCTAAAAACGCTAAACAAGCTAATTTACAAGGGGTTGTATGTAGTCCACTTGAAGCGTGTATGATTCATGATAATCTTCCAAGTGATTTTATCAGTGTAACACCAGGGATTCGTTTTAGCGATAGTGCTAAAGATGATCAACAAAGAATCACCACGCCAAAAAGAGCGCGTGAAATTGGTTCCTCTTACATCGTTGTAGGAAGACCGATTACAGCTGCAGAAAATCCTGTAGAAGCTTATAAAAGATGTGTGCAAGAATTTGTGGAGGGAAAATAATGGAAAGAGATATTGCCAAAGATTTATTAGATATTGAAGCTGTATTCTTAAGTCCTAAAAAGCCATTTACTTGGGCTTCAGGCATTAAGAGTCCTATTTATTGTGACAATCGTTTAACTTTAAGTAATACAAAGGTCAGAAAAGATGTGGAGCATGCCTTAGCAGAAATTATCAAAGAACATTATCCAGAATGTGAAATGGTTATGGGAACGGCAACAGCGGGTATTGCGCATGCTGCTATTGTGGCAGAAATTCTTGATTTACCTATGGGCTATGTACGAGCAAGTGCAAAAGATCATGGACGTAGCAATCAAATTGAGGGAAAATGTGAAAAAGGCACCAAGGTTGTGGTTGTAGAAGACCTTATTTCTACAGCTGGAAGTAGCTTGGATGTGGTCAATGTATTAAAAAATCATGGGATTGAAGTGCTGGGGATTGCTTCTATCTTCACTTATGGTATGAGTAAAGGGGTTCAACGTTTAATGGATGCGAATGTAAAAAATGTATCGGCATCAAACTTTGATATCTTGGTAGATGTAGCAGTTGAGTATGGTTTTATCGAAAATCAAGATAAGGCTAAATTGATTGCGTTTAGAAATAACCCGAGTGATGAATCTTGGATGAAATAGATAAAGGCTTGTAGACGAAAGTTTACAAGCTTTTTTTAGGAATTCAAAAGAAACTAACTACGATAATGTAAGGAGAATAAAATGAAAAAAATAAAATTAAAAAATCATAAAGAAGTCCTTCCATTATTATCAGATGCAGTATTTAAAGCAGTGTTTAATGAAGAAGGCAAAGATTTACTTAGGTGCATGTTGAATGATTTGTTTCAATTAAACATTGTAAAGGATGAAGATATCCAATTGTTAGACCGTGAACTTTCACCAAATGAGGTGAACAGGAAGACATTGAGATTAGATTTGTTGGTAAAAACCCTAACAGAAATCATCAGTATTGAAGTACAGTTTCAAAATGATAAGGATATTAGAGATCGTATGGCAGTATATGGAGGAAAGCTTTTAGGTAGTAGTATGAGTAAGGGAGAACACTATGATGAAGCCAATAGGGTATTGATGGTGTTGATTACTAATACTAATGTCAATGATGCAGAAGACTGGTTACAATTTAGTGATATACGAGGTAGAAAGTATCATGATATCCGTTTTACAAAATTAATTGATTTTTGTACAATAGAATTAGGAAAACTGAAACAAAAAAATGTAGAACTAGATTGCCAAAATAAGTGGGCATATTTGTTTAAAGTAAATAATGAAGAGGAGTTAAACCGAATAAGAAAGGTGGATGACGTAATGGAAAAAGCCGTAGATAAACTATGTTATGTAAGTGAGGAAGAAAGAGTGATTCGTGCTTATGAGTTAGCAGAGAAAGATGAGTGGATTAAACGAAATCAGCTGAAGAATGCTAAGTCAGAAGGAAGAGAAGAGGGGCGCAAAGAGGAACAAATCTCTATCGCAAGAGAACTACTGTATAGAAATTTGACAGTAAAAGAGGTTGCTGAAATTACAAAACTATCTTTAGATGAGATTGATGATTTGATGATTCATCAATAAAAGATGAAGATATAATAATCTACACTTTTGGGTTGATGGCTTGTTGACTATAATAAAAACCGCACTTTTACGTGCGGATTTTTTTGATCAGTATATAAATTCTACAATGGCATCAACAGTCATTTCTTGCTGAAGGCTATCACTAATGGTTGCATCAGGATCTCCTTCTTGCTTACCATAGTTACCAAATTGAGCGTGATTGCCGCCTTCGATGAGTAGTACATTGGAAGAATTTTGTACTTTGTCAGTTAAAGAATCATTGAAAGTACCATAAATAATTAACGTATTTTCATCACTATATTCTCCATAATTATAACTACCAAGCAAAATAAGTCCATCGATGCTATCTTCACGCTCACTTGCATAACTGCTTGCCATAGCCCCTCCAAGTGAGTGACCCGCCATGTACCATTCATCAATGTTAGGAAGAAGGTCTATGACATCATTTGCAGCATCAATGTTTAGAAAGGCGAAGTTATAAGGCATCTTTATCAATATGCTCGTAATTCCGCATTCACTTAGCTGTTTGAAAAGCGGGAGGTAGGCAAAGTATTCCACCTTAGCTCCGGGATAAAAAATAATCGCAATATCACTTTCTTGACTAGAAGGGACAATAAGATACTCCTCTTCAATAATCAATGTATCATCATTTTGATAGATGGATAAGGCTAGATCATCTGCTAGATAATAATCATTGGCATAGATAATAAAGCCACCTGCACTTATAAGAAAGAATAAAGTGATAACTAATGTTATTCTTTTGATTAGTTTCATCTTAACCGATGACATAAATAATCGCTGTAATTACAAATAATAATATGAAAGCAGTAATCATCCATCCTAGTGCCTTTGAATAGCCTTTAGGAGTAATTTGATTATGTTGATCCAATTTTTTGATAATTGGATGTAGTTTGAAATAATAACTACTGATGGTAAGTCCCATCATAAACATCGTATAGACTTTTATTTGATTTGACCCGAATACTAAAATAACTAGCAGCAAACCAATAATGATTAATTTAGTTCCTGCAACCCAATTAATCATATATTGCGCAAATAGTCGGTTATCCTCATTTTCTTTAGAATCAATATAAAAGTTAAAAATACCAGGACCATTTGAAAGTTTTGATTCTTTGAAATAGTACATCGTAATGACGTTGAGTGATTCTAAAAAGATGAAAACGATAATAGCAATGTCTAACATATTCATATTAATTCTCCTTAATTACTTTTTCATAAGGTGCAAGCATATGTTTGCTTAGCTGACCTTTTAATTTCTTTTGAACTGATGGATGGGTGATGATTGAGCCAAGTATTTTCATTTTTAAAACTTTAAACTTATTGTTGGTAGGAAAGTCGTAAAATCCATGTTTCTTATAAAATAAGTGGTCTGCTTTCATCATGCCCTGCATTAAATAGATTAAATCTCTAAAGATTTTAGATCCACCCACCCCATAAAAGTTTGCAGGGCGAACTACTTTATGCTCAAGGGCATAGTCCAATGATTGTGCTAATTGTGTAAGTTGTAAAGCTGGTTCACTTTGATTGGTAGCAACACCACAAAGGGTAACGCCTCCAACCTGACTTCGTGCTTCTACAAGCGTTTGAACATTGAATTCAAAGTCGTAGTGACCATTGATAATGTAAGCGACAGGCATCCCCATAGTAACTGTTCGATGTCCATTACAGAATTGTCGATCATCATAACATTTAAAACTTGAATGAGTGTAATGATTTTCAATGGTGTATGCATAGACTATCGCATCAGCATTTTGGATTTCATTTCTTAAAAAACTATCGAACCCATCTTTATAAATACATTTTTCACTTACTGCACAGTTTAAACATCCTAAACATCCGCCATCAAACTTAAACTCACGAATATTGATGATTCTTGTTTGATAAGGGAAGACATTTTGGAAGTCTTTAATCATTTCTTGAAGGCTAGTATCCTCTTTACTAACATTGGTAACGATAACTACATCCTTATTCTTTGTTTTATCAACAGAGTTTAATTGCGCATGATAATCAATTAAAGGTGGAGGCGTGAATTGAACCGGTCTTGCACTGTAGATGTTATGTTGTGTTTTATACATAAATTCATCAAAAAATTGCAAGGCCTCTTTTTGTCCTTTATCACTTAATAAATCATCCATATCAGCAGATAAACCTGGAATGAATTTAAGATTTAAATCATAACAATTTTCTTCAATATATTTATGGGCAGTTACATCATAGAAATGTTTTGATGTGCTGATTTGAGAGACAAATTTATCAGCAATATTAAAGTTTGCTTCTTTTAATTGTTCAATGAATAGATGAACTTGGTAAGGAGCTAAAAAAGTGTAAACTGGATAAATAAATAATAGAGCATCTGCACTTTCTAAAGGGGCTTTTAATTCATCAAAATGAGTTTTATAATAACGACTTTTTTGGCCTATATGTAAAATCTCAAATTGATGTTGTGGATAATGTTTTTGCAAATATAACACCGTTTGCAAGGTGATACTGTTGGGTCCTTTTGGGCTCCCATTAATAACGCATAATTTCATGATTCTTCCTCCATTTTTTGACATAAGTTTTGATAAAATTCTATTTCAAACAAACAAGATGCAATTCCATATTCTATTGTATAGGTTTGATATTGTAAGACATCTTGCTCGATGGATGTTTGGGTGTTTTTAAAATCATTGAAGTGATTTTTTACTACTACTAATATTTCCATTGTTTGTTTGAGCTCTTGAATATAAGCTTGAATACTTTCTTTTCTTTCTAAAGGGCTAGCAAATCCTAAAAAAAACAATTTAGAAAGTTGCATATCTTTTGTTTTTTCAGGTTGCATAGGTTGGGCAATCCATTGATGGAAATGCTGTTTACCAGCTTCTTCAATAGAATATATTTTTTTATATTTGCCACCATCACTCACTTTATGGTAACTAATATATCCCTGATCAAGTAATTTGTTTAGAGCAATCTGCAAACTTCCAGCACTTGACGAACAAATTAAAGATAGTTGCTTCTTTATGAATGTGGTAATTTCATATCCACTCATGGGTTGAAGCAGTAATAAACCTAAAATGATATTCGCCATATATGCCTCCATGTCTCTAATAGAGATATTATCATGAAAAAAAGAAATATAAAAGAAGATTTATCATTTAGCGAAAAGATTCAAAAAAACAACACATTACTTATTGTGTTGTCTGTTTGAGTATGTTTTGAAACCTTTGTGATTTGGATACCTTATTTCCAATAAAAGAAATATTGAATTGATTAAGAATGTTTTTAAAGTGATCTAAATGATCTTCATTCGCATTGGATAATTCGTATTCAACTTCGTAATCTACTTGATCGAAATAAAGATTTTTATCAATACACAACTCACCGTATGTGTCTTTGATCATTGCACGATAAGTAGTTAGACTACCAATACACTTCAGATTTTTGATATCAAATTGCGTAAGTAGTTTTTGAACGTTCAAATCATCGATACTTAATGAGCTGATTTCAAACTCGTACTCATATAATTGTCCTTGATAATGTTTAAGGGTAAAAAAGTATTGATCATCAATTTGTCGAATTCGCACATTGAGATTTTTATTGAATAAGCCCTCAGGTGTATCAAAATAATAGTTAACTTGTTTACGAGCTTTAACCTGATAAAAATCCATCATTGTTTGATAGTTTGCTGAATTGATTAATGTTTTATATTCTTTTTCTATGTTCATAGATTTATTTTAACATATAGAAAATGAAGTTTACGTTATTCTTTGAAAGAAATGTTCAAAGTAATGATAAACATCTAGTATAAATTGGTAAAAAGGACGATGTTTCATAATGTAAGGGATAGGCTCGCGATAAAAATGAAGATTAACAATATAACCTATATAGATAACATTAGAAACTAAATGAATAGAAACAAAGAGGATGACTAAACTTGATAAAGGACCATAGATTGAATCATAGCTGGTATAATTGCTTACAAAATAAAAGAAAAATAATCCAATAGCACTAATCGAAATACTTGAGAATAAAGCGCCTAAAAACCCATAGTGATAACATTGTTTTTTAAATGAAAGGGCACGATAGAATAAGAATAAGGATATGACACCTAATATGAAGGCGAAAATTGGATGATTCAATTTGAAGTAGATTAAAGCAGATAAGGATGGAAGAATAAATAGAATAGAGGTGATAAATAAAAGAAATGATTTTATTCTATATAAAAATTTAGGATAACCCAAGTTTTCATGGTCTGCTTGAATCATTACAAAGGCATAAAATATTTTACTGGCAAGATAACTAGAAATACCTATACTGATAAGGGTTGAAATGATGTCTGAGGATTCTTTAGATGAAATATAGGTAACAAAGGGTTGGATAAGAGTTTCGGGAAGAAATTGATAAAGATAGGTAGAAATACTATCTAAGGAAATAAGTGAGTATTGAATAAGGACAACAAAGACAAGTAATGAGGGCAAAAGGGCGAATAAAAAAGAGAAACTTAAAGAGTAGCAAAAAAGACTTCCTTGTAAAGAAGTATATTGTTTAACTGTTTTTAGGGTGGCTTCTTTTATCTGGGTGTAGTTCATAAAAGAAGTATAATATTGAAATTAAATGATGTAAACAATAATGATAAAGGGGATGTTGAGAAGTTTTATTCCATATATCATTAAAAAGCTTTCACCGTGCATTAAAGTTTGATACAATAGTAGCGAAATGGGGAGAAATTATGGCAGAGATTTTAGATCTTACTTTAGAAATAGTTGTAGAGTATTCGATTATTTTATTTGAATTTGTTGGTGTAGGAATATTGCTTGCGGCAGGGATTGTAGGAATTATCAATTATTGTAGACGTGATCCTTTAACTAGATTGAAATTAGCTAAAGGAATGGCTATGGGTCTTGAATTCAAATTGGGAGGAGAAATCCTTCGTACGGTTGTGGTTCGTGACTTGAGTGAAATTGCCCTTGTAGGCAGCATTATTTTACTTCGTGGAGCGTTAACGTTCTTAATTCATTGGGAAATAAAAAATGAAGAAGTAGAGCATGCTAAAATACATGAGATGGATGTTCGAGATTAGGCTGCTAAGCAGTCTTTTTAATAGGTAACTAGTAATCAAAACAAGTGTTTGGTATAATGAAAATAAGTGAGGTAAAAGTATGTATCATTTGTATAGAAAAGGATGGCTTGAAGTAATTTCGGGCTGTATGTTTGCGGGGAAAACAGAAGAACTTATTCGTCGAATTAAAGTATTAGAGTTTGCGAAACAAAATATTAAGGTATTTAAACCAAAAATAGATAATCGCTATAGTGGAACTAAGGTGGTTTCTCATGCAGGAAGCTCTGTTGAGAGTATCGTAGTTGAGAAGGCGATGGATATATTGGATTATATTGATGAAAAAACAGATGCAGTTGCAATCGATGAAGTGCAATTTTTTGATGAAGGTGTCGTCGAAGTGTGTGACTATTTAGCGGGAAAAGGAATCCGTGTAATTGCAGCAGGCTTAGATACTGATTTTAAAGGTGAACCTTTTGGGGTAATGCCAATTTTGATTACGACTGCTGAGTTTGTAACGAAACTAACAGCGGTATGTACAAAGTGTGGTGCGCCAGCAACTAGAACGCAAAGAATTGTAAATGGAAGGGCAGCAAATTATAATGAACCGATTATTTTAGTTGGCGCTCAAGAAAGTTATGAAGCGAGATGTCGCCATTGTCATGAAGTGGTAGATCGTCCAACTTCAATTAAAAAGTAAGTTAAGTGTATTAGGAGGAAATATGGAAGTAATGTTAAAAAGGCTTGAAGCAATGGCTTCAAGATATAATGAAATAGGAGAGTTGTTGATTAGTGATGAAGTCATTGCTGATTTAAAATTAATGACTAAACTGGCAAAAGAACAAGCGTCACTTAAACAAACAGTGGATGCTTATGAAGAATTAAAAGAGATATTATCACACTTACAACAAGCGCAAGCGATGTTGAAAGAAAATGATGCTGATTTAAAAGAAATGGCTGAAATGGAAATTGAAGAGCTAGACCCTAAAAAAGAGGCATTAATTGAAAAATTAGAGTTATTGTTGATACCAAAAGATCCAACAGATGACCATGATTGTATTGTGGAAATTCGTGGTGCAGCAGGTGGAGATGAAGGGAATATTTTTGCAGGAGATTTATTTAGAATGTATGGCTACTATGCAGAAAATATGGGATTTAAAACACAGGTTTTAGAATCAAATGAAGCTGAAGCCGGTGGTTATACTTTAATAAGTTTTGTAGTTAAAGGCAATGAGGCATTTAGACATTTTAAGTTTGAATCAGGCTCACATCGTGTGCAACGTGTTCCAAAAACGGAAACTCAAGGACGCATTCATACATCTACCGCAACTGTGTTAGTGTTGCCAGATATTCAAGCAGAAGAGGTAGAGATTCCAGATTCAGAATTAACGATTGATACCCATCGTGCATCAGGTGCAGGGGGACAACATATCAATAAAACAGATAGTGCGGTTCGTATTGTCCATGTACCAACAGGGATTTCTGTAAACTGTCAAGATGGACGTAGCCAAATCCAAAATAGAGAAACAGCTTTACGTTTGATTCGTGCAAGGGTTTATGAAGAGCTTGAAAGAAGAAAAAATGAGGCTGAAGGAATTGAAAGAAGAGCGAAAATTGGGACAGGAGATCGTGCTGAGAAAATCCGTACATATAACTACCCACAAAATCGTGTAACTGATCATCGTATTGGATTGACGATTAACCAATTAGATCGCATTGTGGAAGGTAAACTAAATGATGTAGTCGATGCCTTGTTGCAAGAGGAACAAAGACAAAAAATTGCTGGAGAAGAAAATGGCAAGTTATAATGATTTACTTTTTCATTACCAACAAGAAATAGAAGATATGGATATCCCTTTTCAAACGGTGAAATTATTTCTGTTTGAACTTTGTAATGAGGAAGAAATTGATATTTATTTAAATCAAACTAAGGACTTACCTGAATCTATCGTGAATAAATTCCATGATGGCATGAAGCGCATTATGAAACATGAACCAATGAATTATGTATTAGGATATGCTTGGTTTTTCGGGTATCGCTTAAAAGTTAATCAAGACGTATTGGTTCCACGTTATGAAACGGAAGAGTTAGTGGCTAATGTGTTGAATTACGTTGATGAATACTTTGGTGATTATACAAGGATTCAAGCTTGCGATATTGGAACAGGAAGTGGAGCGATTGCGATTGCATTAAAGAAGGAAGAAGATCGATTTTCAATGATTGCTAGTGATATTAGTATTGAAGCGGTTGAAGTCGCTAAGGAAAATGCTAGGTTGAATCAGGCAGATATTCAATTTACTGATGGAAATATGCTTGATCCTATTATCGCAATGAATCATAAGGTGGATATCTTATTATGTAATCCCCCTTATATTCCAATTGAAGAAGTGTTAGAAGTATCGGTTAAAGATTTTGAGCCAAATATTGCACTGTTTGGTGGTGAAGATGGATTAAAGTATTATAAAGAAGTTTTTGAGAATGGGGCTAAGATATTAAATGCTAAATCTTTATTAGCATTTGAAATAGGATATAATCAAAAAGATGTTTTAGAAGCTTTAGCAAAAAAATCTTTTCCAAATGCCAAAATAGAGACATTAAAAGATATTAATGGAAAAGATAGAATGTTATTTGTGATGAATCAATAATACACATGGTGAAAGCTGTGTGTTTTTATTTTATCAGGAAATTAAATGC
>JAWXUG010000029.1:0-14036 GCA_044432885.1 Erysipelotrichaceae bacterium
TGTAGTTTCTTTTTATTAACAGGTTTATTTCCCTTATAATTTTTCACAGAATAATGATTTTCTAATAATGGATCTTGATTAGGATCCCAGTTATCCATATCTATGCCATTCACAATCCCCCACAAATCATGTTTGCGAAGCTTCAGCACCTCATCCATATTTTCGCCAAATTCTGGTGTTGTGATTTCTTGGGCGTAAGTATTTGACACAGTCGATATTTTATCTGAAAATACAACTGCTGATTTCATGAAACTAATCCCATCATAAAACCGCATCGTTCCATCATAATAGTGTTCCATAGGTAAGCCTAAGCAATCCCACAATACACTTGTTGGAAAATTCCCTTGGTACGCTAAATTGTGGATGGTGAATACATGTTTAATACGTTGATAACGCTCTTTCCCAGGATAATGAAAACGACATAGTGCACTAATCATCCCTGCATGCCAGTCATGAGCATGAATGATATCTACAGGAATATCAATTTGTTCAATCATCTCTAAAACTGCTTTTTGAAAGAAGCTAAAACGTTCTGCATCATCTGCATGCCCATATAAACCATCTCTTTCAAAATATCCAGCGTGTTCTACAAAATAATAATGAACACCATCTAATTCTTGGCTAAATATCGTAGCGATTGTATGGATGTTTCCACAATGCACTTCAAAGGTTTTCAAACGTTCAAACTCTGGACGATATTTTGTTGCAATACTACGATAAAGTGGTAATACCACACTTACATCATGCCCTCTTTGCACCAACACCTTAGGCAGTGCACCGATCACATCAGCTAGACCACCACTTTTAACGTAAGGAAGTCCTTCTCCTGCTACAAATAAAATTGAACTCATTAAATCTTATCCCTTCTCTTAACATAAATAGGTTCTTCTGGTGTACCTTTTAAACGTTTAATATGATTGATGATAGCATGACGATCCACTACACAATTTTTAAGTTTTGCATCTGCACCGATAAATGTGCCAGGTAAAATCACTGAATTTTCAACAATAGCCCCTTTTTGAACCACAACATTTCTTCCGATAATACTGTTGATAACCGTTCCATGGATTTGACATCCATTTGCCACAACAGAGGATTGAATCAATGTTCCTTCATCATAAAGGGTTGGTGATGAATCATTTGTCATGGTATAAATAGGCCAGTCAGGTTTAAATAGTTTATCTGCATATTCAAACTTAGTTAATTCCATACTTGCTTTAAAATAAGATTCTAAAGAATTAATACAAGCAGCATAGTCACTATATTCATATACGCCTACTTTTAATTCAAACAATGAATCTTTCACGATATTTTTTAACCAGTATAAAGAACTTGTTTGAATGGATTTATCCACTAATTTAATGAATAATTCACGACTCATACAATATGCCCCTAAGAAAATATTATTTTCTTCAAATTTCCCTAAATTTCTACTTATATCCATTACGCGATTATTTTCGATAGTTAAGGTAGTGGTCAAACTTGCCTTTGATTTCCCTAAGATTGTTTTTTTATATAACATGGTAATATCATCTCCGCTTTCGATATGATGATTCAATAAATGATTAAAATCAAATGAATAAATCATATACGAAGGTGCGATAATTACATAAGGTTTATTTGACTCTTCAATGTATTGCATATTTGCATAGAATGAGTTGATGTCATGATTATAAACATCTTGAGGTACTTTCCCCTCACCATAGAACACATCAATCTTTCCATGTTTTGAGTTTAAATTAAAGTTTGTCCCATTTAAGTGACCAATAATAGAACGAGGTTGATTTTTTACATAGATTTGTATTTCATTAATTCCTGAATTTGAAAAATTACTTAACACAAAGTCAATGACACGATATCTCCCTAAAAAACTTGCAGCTGCGATTGGACGATAATCATCTAATCCGCGCACACTTACTGTTTCATCTTCAAAAGTTACAATTCCTAATACTTTTTCCATTCTTACTCACCCATCTTTTCTATATAGCTTTGAGTAACTAAAATAATATCATTTTCATCTTTACCCTGAATGCATGTACCAGGAGGAACAACCGTATCATTACCTACGATACAATAATCTAACTTAACATCTTTAGCTACCACTGCGTTATTCATGATTACAGAATTTTTCACCTCTGCGCCCTCGATTACTTTAGCGTTAGTAAACAATACTGTTTTTTCGACTCTTCCATCCACAACACATCCTTGTGTGATGTAGGCATTATTAATAATCGCTTTTTCACCGATATAATGTGGAATCGCATTAATATCCTGAGTGTAAATCTTCCACTCTGGATCAAACATATCTAATTCATTATTAGCGTGTAGTAAATCCATGTTTGCTTCCCACAAACTATTAATGGTTCCTACATCTTTCCAGTATCCTTTAAAGCGATACGCTTTAATTTTAAGACCATCATTTAAATAAGCTGGAATGATATCTTTCCCAAAATCATGATGGGTATTTGGATTTTTTTCTTCTTTGATTAAATATTCTTTTAATTTATCATAAGTGAAAATATAAATCCCCATACTTGCCAAATCACTTTTTGGATTCGCTGGCTTTTCTTCAAATTCCACAACATTATCATTTTCATCACAGTTCATGATTCCAAAACGTGATGCTTCTTTAAGTGGCACTTGTAAAACTGCAATCGTACAATCAGCTTCTGATTCTTTATGCTTTTCTAGCATTTTTTCATAGTTCATTTTATAAATGTGATCCCCGGATAAAATTAATACATATTCAGCGTGTTCTTGGTTTAAAAAGTCAATGTTTTGAGTGATTGCATCCGCTGTCCCACGGTATACACCTAACCCCTTATCATCTTTTTCTCTTGGTGGAAGCACAAAAACTCCACCATCTCTTGTGTCTAGCCCCCAATGATGATCACGTGCTACATATGAATTCAGTAGGATGGATTCATATTGTGTTAGTACTCCAACGACGGAAATGTTAGAGTTGGCGCAATTACTTAAGCAAAAATCGATGATACGATATTTCCCGCCGTAATTTACTGCAGGTTTCGCTACTTTTTTGGTAAGATCGAACAGGCGCGACCCACGTCCACCCGCTAAAATCATAGCGACCATATTATTGTTTACCATTATCTATCCTCCAATTTATTTTATGTCTATATTATACAACGTATGCGCTTACTTTTTCTAGTAAATAAACAAAAAAAGCTCGAACTTCACTGATAAAGTAAAGCGAGCCACATACAATAATTGTCCCTTTTTGTTTATCTATTAAAGATTTAATCAGCATTTGATAATCCACCACTTTTATTCCTTGTTCGATTGCCATTAAATCTTCTGGTTTCATCGCCCGATAAAAATCAAAAGTTGTAATGTATAATTGTTCGCAATGTACTTCTAATAAATCAAACATTTCTTTATAATCTTTATCCTTTAACACACTACACACACAATAAATTGGCTTTTCTAATGTATCAAAGTTTTCTATCAAAGCCTTAATCCCTGCAATATTATGAGCACCATCCAAATATAAGTGATCCCCTATTTTTTCAAATCTTCCTCTCCATATCGGCCCGTTTAACCCTCTATCGATATTTTCCCGGGAAATAGAATAGCCTTTATGATGAGTTAAATAGTCAACCACTTCAATGGTAACGGCTGCATTATCCATTTGGTACAAGGCAGGTGAAGCAATTTGATACTTTTCTGCTTTATAAATAAAATGATGAACTTTTATTTTCTCAATACACTGTGTCTTAATGAATGCAGATTTTCTTTCATCAGCAATTTTTTCTATAACCTTAACCTCATCACTCAGCTTACCAACAATAACCGCTGAGCCATGCTTAATAATTCCCGCTTTTTCATAGGCAATCGCTTCTAAGGTGTTTCCTAATCTTTCTTGATGGTCCAATCCAATTGTAGTAATCACGCTACATAAAGGGTAGTGAACCACATTGGTCGCATCCAATCGACCACCCAATCCTGTCTCAACAATCGCAATATCGACTTTATTTTCCAAAAAGTAATCAACCATCATCAAATAGTCAATCTCAAACATATTTAGTTTATGTTGACTAATCCAATCAACTTTTTGATTCATCCAATTCACAATAAAATCGTCCGTTATATTTTGATGATTAATTTGAATACGATCTTGATGAGTTTCAAGATGAGGAGACACAAAGGTTCCCGTTTTATAACCTGCATCAATTAGAATATTACTTAAAAATTGAACCGTACTCCCCTTTCCATTCGTGCCAGCTATATGAATTATTGGCAGCTTATCTTGAGGGTTATCTATGGAAACAAGCAAATCATGAAAATGATTAAACCCATTATTTTGATTGGTACGATTCATGATAAAGCTTAGTGCCTGTGCTATGTCCATCTTATTCACCCCACCAGTTGATTAATTGTTTCGTTTCTTTAAAACATGGATTATTTAAAAAATCGTCTTCTATTTTGGGATTACACATCATTGGATGACGACTAATGTATTTTTTACCTATAATTTCTTCTTGATAACTTGCTGCATTCTTCCCCCACAAAAACCATATATAATCATATTGTTGATAAAACTGTATTAGTGATAAAGTGAAGTTTTTCCATAGTTCTTGATGGGCATTGGCTTCATGGATTCGTGTTGTAAAGGCCGTGTTCAAAAATAAAGCCCCTTGTTTTTCCAAACTATCAAACCATTCATTAGGTGGTAAAAGTGGAATTCTGCCATAGGCAATTTCCTTTTGAATTTCACTAAACTTCTTTAATTCTTGATATTCGCTATAATAAATATTTCGAATGATGTTTTTTAAAGATACCTGTCTAAAGCTTGTTAACCAACTTATTAAATTAGCAGGTTGAAACCCTCTACCATTGGCTACCTTCTTCCCATCGACAACACTATGGTAAGGGTCTTGTCCCAGAATCACTATTTTAATACTTCTAGGATCAATTTGTAAAAACCTTAAAACCAGTGCTTCATCTGGCGTATAGTTTTCTTTTTCTATATGCTCAAAAATCGCCTGTAATTCGGCGATTTTTTCAACAGTTAAAAACTTCTGATACTCAGGATGAAACCTCATCTTCACTCTCCCTATATTGACCAATCCAGCTTTCATAACGGCTAACTAAAATTTCCTGAGCCTGTTCTGCTGTAATCATTTCATAATATAATTCAACACACACTTCTTGAAACATGACATCATCTAAGCAATCAAAATAGCGTACTGTAACCTCTGTCTCTACTGCTTGATAATCTTCTAGCACACCATATTGATAACTCTCTGCAATCATTTTATCGAATTCATTAGGATAGTTCAATGTATATGGCTCTATCACTTCTTCTTCAATCACTTCGCCATTTTCATCGTATTCTACTTCAATTTCTGTTTCAAATGTTGAAGCCAATGGATAGACAACAATTGATTCACTTGTATCCATCATGATTTGTAGTCCTTGTTGGGTATACAATAACTCCATTACCTTATGTGCTGTATTTTTAGAAGTTGATTCAGCGTTTAAAACATAGCCTTTAGCATATATTAAATTCTCTAACTGGCGCTCATTTACCGTTGGAAGCTTTGAAATAACCATTACGGATGGATCTTCTTCTAAATAATACATCCATCTTTGCATAAGCGCTACCGCTACATTTTCTTCTTCAAAGAATTGCTCATAGGTTAAATCACTAAGTTTAATCACTTCACTCAAACTTGCAACATCATACAAATGTTGCAACACTTCCTCTGATTCAAACGGATTACTTTCAAGGCTTATATCTTCAAATAACTCAAGATCAATCATCATAAACGCATAACTGAACGTCCAATCATCTAAGAAAACATCAATGCTTAACCCTAATTCCTGCCACTTTTCAAAAGAATCAATCGCATCAATTAATCCATCTTCATTCTCATCTTCTAAAGAAATGCCCATTTCACTTAACACATTGGTGTTGACTATAAAGTTGCTACCACTTGCATATAAAGGCAAGAAGAAAAATTCTGTCTCATCTACTAACATATTTGAAGAAAGATGAGGATAAATCGTTTCTTTTAGGTGTTCATCAAAATTTTGCCAATTCGCTTTACTCAAGGTCGCATAATGACTATCTAATAACACTAAATCTGCAGGTTGATCTATAAACGATTGATAGGTATCATCCTCATAAATAACCCCTTGTAAAACACCTTGAAGTTCTGGATAGGTTTCATCCCACAACGCAATAAAAGCCTCTTGTTGTTCTTGATTTTCAAAACTCATGACCACCGTTGGATCTTCTTCTAAAATATAGTCGTAGGTTTCTTCATCTATACAAATCGATTCATTTGGATTGCACGCTTTTTCCTCACATCCTGTTAACAGGACTGCTAATATCATCATCCATATTATTTTTTTCATACTAGTTTTCCTCAATATATTGTTGTACATCTTCCGCTAAATGATCAAAGCTTTGGGGTCCATTTTCAATTAGCATTTGATGATAATCTAAATAATCAAAATCTTCTTCTAACTCACTTTTTACTTCCATTAAATAATTATCAAATTGCATTAAGCCAGCACCATAAGGAATAATTTGTCCCGGTTCATCAATCACATTTTGCATGGCATCTTCTAATATCGTTAGCTGACCACTATAATCTAATCCTAAATCATATAATTCCTCTTGTAATTCTAACACATCATAGCCATAATAATTGACGCCAATATCCATAATCATTGAAACGACATAGCCCAATCTTACATCAAATTTAAACAATTCACTTGTTGCAGTATTTTCAAAATCTAAATAATCGTAAGCAAATAAAGAAGAATACATCGCCCATCCTTCAGAATAACCAATAAAACTAAACAAGCTATAAATAGGGTGTGGATCTAAACTTAAAAAATAGGTATTTTGATACATATGGCCAGGATAGCCTTCATGAGCTAGCGTTAAATACATTCCTGCTGGATCTTCCTCATTATAGGCTGCATTAATACGAATCACATTTTCCTCAAGAAGGTCAATTTCAGGAATTAAATAATAAGCACTAATACCATCACTTGCGACCCCTTCATCTAGATAAGATACCTCATAATAAATACTTGGTCCAGGGTTAAAATAGACACTACTTTCTTCAACTAATTGATCAACAATAGCGGTTGGATCTTGTGCTACAAAGGTATAATTTATAAATTCATTGTAAGCCTCTGGTTGATTTTTTGCCAATAGTTGAACACTAAAGATTAAATTTTGAACATACTCAAAAGCATCCTCATATAACTCATCTACCGTTTGCATACTTCCTGATTGACTATAGACAATATTTTCATAGTAAGCCTGTCCATTTGGATAATCAGAAATCCCTGTTTGAACACTACTTAAACCTTTTAACGCCTCTAATGTTTCTTTCACTTTTTGATAACTTGGAATTACTTCCTCTAACACAATTTGTTGATTGATTAATTTATAGTCTTCCTTTTCTTCCTCACTCAAAAAATCAACCTCATCAATGCGATCATTAAATGTTGTGATAAAAGCATGGTCTTCCTGCTTAGCAACGAAGCGATCAATCGACTCGATCGTTGCATCGATCGTGGTATCACTTAAAAAATACCCTGCTTCTGCTTGTTGAACACTCAGTGTTAATGCATCATCAAGTAATCGATCGATATCTTGCAACAATACAAGATAATCCTCTACACGCTCAGTATTTTTCATTTTATATTCGGTAAACAAAGTACTTAATGAACTTGTTATCCCTGTTGAGGGTCTAAACAAAAAGCTTAAATCCTCATACTGCATCCTATCTAAAGACAGATTGATATCAAATGCTAAGTTGTCATAAATACGTTGTTGACTTTCATCAAGCTGCTCATATTCAAAAGATTCTAACTCATCCAACAAGTCTTCCAATAATTCTTGATCCTCTATTGTATAACTCACTTCTCCTAAAGTGACCTCTGGTTTTTCAATACCATAAGCTTCATAATCATTTAAGGAAAAATAGACAGTTAATAAGTCTAGTTCCATTTGTTGTGTATAGGTTTCATCTAAAAATAGATTGAAATCTTCATTCGCACTTTCACTATAAGTGTTAGAGGTTGAACATCCACACAATAATAAAACAAGTAAACTACATAGTATTTTTTTCATAGCCCTCCTTTTCAAACACCAACATCGATAATGCAGGTATTTGATTATAGTTTTGGTTGGTATACCCTAATCTATCAAAAACAATTTTTTTACCTTCTATATTTTCAAGCACTTTATCTTCACGACTTGCGTTAAAAGCAATCATTAAAGAACCTACATGATAAAATAAAACCCCGTGTAAGACTTCAAAATGTATGCTCTTTAATGATTCAGCATCATCATATCGCAAACAATCATATTGCTTACGTAATTTACATAATTCTTTAAAATAATCATAACACTCTTTATATCGTGTTAAGCGATTCCAATCAATTTGATTGATGGCATCGGGTGAATGATAACTATTCTCTACCAATGACTTGCTGCGACAAAATTCTTGTCCACTATGGAAAAATGGAACTCCTTGAGCAACCATAGTCATCGCCAACATCATTTTTTGACGGGCAGCACGTGTTGGATTATCTTCACTTTGACAACAAATTTTCATCTTATCCCATACTGTATAATTATCATGACATTCCACATAATTAATACTTTGTCCAGGATTTTGATAAATCTTATAATCTTCATGCGAATGTGCCATTAAACAATGTTGAGCTTGTAGCACACGTGTATCTTCTCCTGTTAAATATCCTTTGTCATGGACCTCATCTTTAGATGACTTCCCTTTTAACACATCCCTAAATACATCATTGAAAAAGCCAATAGAGGGCACATTAGCACTATTCGCTTGAATGGTTTTTTCACCCTGACTTAAAGCGGTAGGCATATTCCATCCTTCCCCATAAACCATGAATCCAGGTTTTCTTTCAACACAAGCTTTTACGATTTTATTCATCGTTTGAATGTCTACAATACCCATTAAATCAAAACGCAATCCATCTATATCAAATAAATCAATCAACCTTACACAAGTATCGACCATCCATTTACAACACATCGGTGCTCTTGATTCAATATCATTCCCACAGTATGTGCCATTAGATAAGTAGCCTGAATCATTGGTTCTAAAATAGTAATGAGGAACTAATGCGTCAAAAAAAGATAGTTTCACATCATAATAATGATTAAATACAACATCTAAATTCACTCTTATTCCATGTTCATGCATCACTTCAATCATTTTCTTAAGTTCAAAAACTCTTTTGCTAGGATCATTGGGATCACTGCAATAGCTTCCTTCACTAACGCCATATTGTGCAGGGTCATACCCCCAGTTATACATTAAATTTGGTTCCTCTTCATCAACTGTAAAAAAATCAAATACAGGCATAAGTTGTAGATGAGTAATACCCAATGAGCAAATATAATCTAAGCCAGTAGGCAAACCACGATAGGATGTACCCTCCTCACACAACGACATAAATAAACTATTCGTTTTCGTAGATGAGGATTCATGATGGGTAAAATCACGTACAGACGCTTCGTAAATAATCGCATCCGTCATCTTTTCAAGAGGAGGCAATGTACAAGAATTACCATGATATGATAAAAGATTAACAATTGCACTAGCCTTACTATTGGCTAGCCCTGAAATTGCATAAGGATCAAGTGCCCTTTTAATTTCTCCATTCACGTGAACCAAGTATACATAACTCGCTTGATCTAAATCATCTTCAACACAAGCTTCATAAACTCCTTTTTCTTGTCGACTCATTTCATAGACATAAACTATCTGATTTATGGTTATTTCTACAAATACCTTAATGGCAGTTGGTGCAAATACCTTAAAAACAGTTCTCTCTTGAGTGTAATTGGCTCCTAAATCATTTTGATCATAGAAGAAGGCTTCATTAAACAAATCTGTTTTCACAATGTGTCGGATTTGTAATGGACAACAATACCCATGAGCTTCTGTAATTGTATAAGCCTTCGAAAAATCAAAAGTTGTTGGAACTTCTAAACGATATTTGCTAAAACCTTTTTGATTTTCCATATTTTGAATAAAACATTCATAACGTTTCCCGTCTTGATCTTTTAAATAAAAGCGATCGGTTTGTCCATTATAAAATTGATGACTTACATAGGCATGTACAATCCCATATCCATCCAAATATGCTTCTACACTTTGATTCATAATTAACTCCTATTCATGATGATGGGCTAGATTAACCACCCATTTTTCTTTCTTAACAAAACGATATGCGATAACTAATTTTATCACATCCGTCGTTTGTCCTATCATATAAAGTACAATAAAACTAACATTACTATAATACGTAAATGCAAATACAATCGGCATATTTACCGTCCACATGTAACCTGCATCCATCATTAGCGTTGATTTGGTATCTCCACCGGCTCTTAAAATAAAATAACATTGAGCATTTAAAAGATAAATCCAAAATAAGACAGACATAACTTGCAAGTAAGCTGTCGCACTTTGCTTTGCTAATTCGCTTACCTGATAGAAATTTGGTACAACATTGGCAGCAACCATCATGATGCAACCAAATAAGATTGATAAACAAAAGGTAAATCCCATAATTTTATAAGCATTATCCCTTGCCTCTTCTAAGCGATTCGCACCAAGTGGTTGAGAGATTAATATCGTCGTTGCAGCAGCCATTCCCGCTGCTAAAATAAAGAAGATATCTGAGATGGTCGTTGAAATAGAATACCCACTCATTACCTCAGCTCCTCTTGTACTATAAAATTTGAATAAGGTAGCTGTACCAAAAGACCATAACACTTCGTTAAATGCTAAAGGAGCTGCCTTAATCATAATTCTTTTAACAAGTGATGTTGGAATATGTAAACAATATTTCAATGCAGAAGTAAAAGGATATTTCCTTCTAATTGTAACTACGATATAAATCACTACTTCCACAATTCTTGCAAGTAATGTTGCAATGGCTGCTCCAATTACACCTAATGTAGGAAATCCAAAATGTCCAAAAATTAAACAGTAGTTTAAAAGGGTATTTAAAATCACTGCCACAGCACTAATGTACATGGGTGTTTTTGTTTTGCCAATTGAACGCATAGATGTTGCGATTGCTGATGAAATTGCCAATGGAATAAATCCAAAACAAATAATTTTTAAATATTGTGTGCCAAGCGATATTACTTCTTCATAAGGTGTGAAATAATGCATAATGGATGAAGCCCCTAAATATCCAATCCCCATAAAAACAAAGCCAAATAAAATCGCAATCCAAATTGAAAAGCGAAAGGTTTCTTTCATCTTTTCTTCATTTTCAGCACCAAAATATTGAGCAATATAAATAGCACATGCCGCTAGTACGCCATTGGTGCTAAATGTTGAAATAATATAAAAGCGATTAACCGATGAAACTGCCCCAATCGCATAATCTCCTAATTGTCCTACCATTAAATTATCAATTAAATTGACCGATGTGGTGATTAATTGTTGAAGCATCAATGGTATTGCTACCGATAAAATTGTAAGCGCAAATGCCTTGCTTGGTATAAACTTATTTAATCTTGTCATAAAATTCCCCTGTATTTTTAGTTTACCATTTTTCATGCTTATACACCATAAAAATCTCTACACAACCATTTATCCTCATATGCTCAAAAAATGCACCCAAAACTTAGGTGCATTTTATCTTATGATTTTTGATGAATATATTGGATGATTTTAGAAGCATTATCATATTTAGCATAACCATCCTCACCGACTACCACTAGGGTAGGCGCTTGATGAATATCCATTTCATGGCATAAATCAACATGCTCATTTGCATCTAAGACATCATAACTTACATCTTCTTTATTAAGAATTTCTTTGATTAATTGACAATTAGGACAACTTGTCGTTGTAAATAACATCGTCTTTTTAACATTTTCAATAGGTTGTAAAATCGTTGGCTCCGTATATACACGTACATCATCCACAGATTTACTAACCACACTATATACTTGTCTATCTTTAAACTCTTGTGACTTCCCGTTGTTCCAGTTTAATACTGGACGATAATAGCCGGTAATACGACTGTATACTTCCGTTTTATTGCCACACTTAGGACATTCATAATGCTCACCCGCAATATAGCCATGCTCCTTACATACAGAGTATGTAGGGGACAGAGTATAGTAAGGCAATTTGTAGTTTTCAGCAATCGTACGCACAAGTTTTGCCGCTGATTTCCAATCAGGTAGCTTTTCTCCTAAGAAACCATGGAATACAGTTCCTGAAGTGTATAAAGTTTGTAACTCATCTTGAATATCTAAAGCTTCAAAAATATCTTGTGTGTAATCCACAGGACAATGTGAACTGTTTGTATAATATGGTGCCTCCCCATCTTCATTTGCACAAATAATTTCTGGATATAATTCTTTGTCATGTTTCGCAAAACGATAGGTTGTCGATTCAGCAGGTGTTGCTTCTAAATTATATAAATCTCCATATTCTTCTTGATAATCAGATAAGCGATTACGCATGAAGTTTAACACTTCTTTCGCAAACGTTTGGCACGCTTCATCCTTCATATCTTTTTGAATCCATTTAGCGTTTAATCCTACTTCATTCATTCCAATTAAGCCAATAGTAGAGAAATGATTGTTGAAACTTCCAAGATATCTTCTTGTATATGGGTATAAACCTTCTTCAAGTAAGGTATTAATGACGCTTCGCTTTGTTTTTAAAGAACGTGCACTGACATCCATTAGTTTTGTAAGACGTGCATAGAACTCTTCTTCACTTTGTGATAAATAAGCGATACGAGGCATATTGATAGTAACAACACCAACAGACCCTGTACTTTCTCCAGACCCAAAGAATCCACCTGATTTCTTACGTAATTCTCTTAAATCAAGACGCAAACGACAACACATTGAACGCACATCACTTGGCTCTAAATCACTATTTACATAGTTTGAAAAGTAAGGTGTTCCATATTTAGCAGCCATTTCAAATAGCAATTTATTATTTTCTGTTTCGCTCCAGTCAAACTCATTCGTGATTGAGTAGGTTGGAATTGGATATTGGAAACCACGACCATTGGCGTCCCCTTCAATCATTATTTCAATGAAGGCTTTATTAACCATATCCATTTCTTTTTGACAGTCTTTATATTTGAAGTCTACTTCTTTGCCACCTACAATACAGTTTAACTCTGCTAAATCATTAGGCACTTTCCAATCTAATGTAATATTACTAAACGGCGCTTGTGTACCCCAACGTGAAGGTGTATTCACACCATAAATAAAAGATTCAATCGCTTTTTTTGTTTGATCATAAGTTAATTGGTCATTCTTTACAAAAGCTGCTAAATACGTATCAAATGAAGAAAATGCTTGCGCGCCTGCCCACTCATTTTGCATAATTCCTAAAAAGTTCACCATTTGGTTGCATAGAGGTGCTAAATGTTTTGCTGGTGCTGAAGTGATTTTCCCAACAACCCCACCTAAACCTTCTTGAATTAACTGTTTAAGTGACCATCCTGCGCAATATCCTGTTAGCATGGACAAATCATGAATATGAATATCTCCGCTACGATGAGCATTCGCAATCTCTTGATCATAAATTTCTGATAACCAATAGTTTGCTGTAATAGAACCACTATTACTTAAAATTAATCCGCCTACAGAATAGGTTACTGTAGAGTTTTCTTTTACTCTCCAATCTGTTGCTTTTACATAACTATCTACTAATTCTTTATAGTCAAGAATAGTTGATTTCATATTTCTTACTTTTTCACGTTGTTTACGATATAAAATATATGCCTTAGCAACATCAGCGTAACCCGCTTGAATCAACACGTTTTCAACGCTATCTTGAACATCTTCAACACTTACTTTATCTTCAATTATTTTAGGTTCAAAATCAGAAGTAACTCTTAACGCTAATAAATCGATAACTCCTGAGTGATAATTTTTAGATGAGCCAATAAACGCTTGCTCAATTGCCTTTGCAATCTTATTGACATCAAAATCGACAACTTTTCCATCT
>JAWXUG010000030.1:0-13289 GCA_044432885.1 Erysipelotrichaceae bacterium
ATATGAAGGTCATGTGCTATTTGAACAGCAGACTTAGAACCATATAGATACTCTTCACATGCTTTTACTTTTTGTTCAACTGTATATTTGTTTTTTCTGGACATAATACAATCCCACCTCCGTAGATCCATGAAATTTTATTTATTTCATTTGTCTACTTTAGTGGGATTGTATCATCATGGCTAATCTTTTTTATTTTCATTTTAGTAGATATTTCAATAGTAAATAGATTATAATAATACATATAATAACAGGAGGAAAATCATGAAAGAATCTGGAGAAATGTATTTGGAAACCATTCATGTTTTATCAAAAACAAACCCCCATGTACGTTCCATTGATGTGAGTGAACACATGCAATTTTCAAAACCTAGTGTAAGTCGTGCCATTTCAATTTTAAAAAATGACGGTTTTGTTCACATGGATAAAGATGGTTACTTAACTCTTACTGAATCAGGATTATCAATTGCTGAAAAAATATATCAAAGACATTTAATATTAACTGAATTCTTAGGTTTAATTGGACTTGATAGCGATACAGCTGCCAATGATGCATGTAGAATGGAACATGCGATAAGTGATCAAACATATGCCGCAATTTCTAATCATGTTACACACTTAAAAAATCAATAATAGGAAAAATGGTATTAGCTTAAATTAGCTAATACCATTTGTTTTATCCTCTTAAATTTGCTTTACACTTATTTTCAAGATTTTGTAGTACACGTCCATGATGTTCATTTATTTCTTCTTCATTTAAAGTATGATCATTCGCTTGATAAATAATCGATAAAGCGACAGATTTATACCCTTTTTCAACATGTTCTCCTGTATAAATATCAAATATTTCTACATTTCGCACAAGTTTTGTGCTTGACGTAATGGTCTTTAATAATAAACCAGCTTCCATATCTTCACTCACCACAAGGGCAATGTCACGTTTTACAGATGGATAACGATCAATCGCTTGGAATTTAACCTTAGTTGGATTTCCATTAATTAGGGAATCTAAGATAATTTCCGCATATAAAGTTTGATCACATCCGTAGGTTTTCACTAATCCTGGATGGACTTCTCCAAAAATGCCAACTACTTGATTTCCTACAAGTAAACTTGCGCTACGATATGGATGGAAATTCACGGTATCCTGATCATTGGGTTTAATTTGAATACGTCCACCTTGATAACCTAATTTTTCAAGCCAAGTTAAGATGATTCCTTTTAATACGTAGAAATCACTTTCTATATTTAATTGATGTAGTCTTGATTCTTGTAAGCTACCACTTAATAAGATCGCCAAACGCTCTTGTACCAGACCTTTTTCATAGACATTCGATAACTCAAACAGGTTTACATCTTTTAGTTTACGTGCATGATTATAGCTATAGCATTCCATCATTGAATGCATCAAGCTATTACGAATGTATTTTCTTTCTTCACTCATTGGGCTCGCTAACGCAACATGTTCGCCAAATGGCATACATCCTTCTTCGACAAAACGCTCGTTTACCAAAGTATAAGTAACAACCTCACTTAACCCAAAACCATTTAAAATATTCCGGGTTGTACGTCTTAGATTTTGAGCCACTGACAATCTTCCTGCTGTAGCCTTCATCGTTGGCAAGGTTTCTTTTAATGATTTAAATCCAATTAAACGAATAATTTCTTCATCGATATCTTCACGAATTAAAATATCTGTGCGATAGCTTGGAATCGTACAAGTGATTTCATCACCATCAACAACTGGTTTAAAGTCTAAGTAAGTTAAAACATCGACTACTTCATCCATCGTAAAAGATGTACCAAGTAATTGATTGCAATGACTTAGTGTTTCTTTAACCACCACAGGGTTTTGATTCGTTTGACCGAAAGTAATTGTTTCTTCTAATTCTGTAGCCTCTGCTAATTCAATTAAAAGTTGAACTGCTCTATCCATTGCCTTATGTTGAGCTAATGGTTCTAAGCCTTTTATAAAACGGGAAGATGCTTCTGTCATTAAACCAACACGTTTTGCTGTATTTCGAATCGCTACATGATTGAAGTGAGCAGACTCAATGATAATGCCTGTTGTGCTTTCATCAATCTTACTGTCTTCTCCACCCATGATTCCTGCAAGTCCGGTTGCAATCCCATTTGAAGTAATGACTAAATCATTTTCTAATACTTGATATTCAATATTATCTAAAGCAGTAAGCTTCATATTTAACTGATCAACCACTGTGATTTCTTTAGCAGGCATTTTATTTAAATCATAAAAGTGTAATGGTTGTCCTGTTTCTAACATAACATAGTTTGAAATGTCGACTACATTATTGATTGATTTAATCCCAGCTGCATGTAGATAATTTTTCATCCATTCAGGAGACTCTTTAATCACTAATTTATTAATTACTTTCCCTAGGAAATGTTGACAATTTTTTGATGTAGAATGAATGATTAAATCACTTTTTTCTCCTACATTTGATGCGCCTTCACATACAGGTAGTTTTACCTCTCTTCTTAATACAGCCCCTACCTCTTTAGCTACACTCCACATTGCCATACAATCTGCACGGTTTGGCGTTTGGGAAGCATCCAACACAACATCATCATACCCCAAATAAGCCAATACATCTGCACATCCAACAGGCGCATCTGATGGTAATATTTCAATTCCTGCTACTTGTTCATGCGTTAAATATTTTTCATTAACTCCTAATTCTTTTAAACTACACAGCATGCCATTAGAATCAAGGCCTCGTACTTTGGCTGCTTTGATGGTAATTTCTGGTAATACTGCCCCCACTTTCGCAACAATTACTTTAATGCCTGCTTTACAGTTTGGAGCTCCACAAATAATTTGTACAGGACCTTGCCCATATTCTACCGTTGTTACATTCAAATGATCTGAATCAGGATGAGGTCCACAAGTTAAAACTTCTCCAATCACAAGATTTGTTGCTGAAGCCATTGGGCTTAATTCTTCTATTTCAAGTCCTGAATTTGTAAGGCCATCTGCCAGTTGAGATGGGCTTACACCTTCTAAGGATACATATTCTTTTAACCAATTATAACTAACTTTCATTTTCTTTCTCCCTTAATCAAAACGTTTGAACATACTTAAGAAACGTGTGTCATTAATATAAAAATTACGGATATCATCTACACCATATTTCAACATTGCAACACGTTCAAGTCCAATTCCAAATGCAAATCCACTACATTTATTACTATCGAATCCAGCCATTTCAAGAACATTAGGATGAACCATCCCAGCTCCTAAAATTTCAATCCAACCAGTTCCCTTACATACAGAACATCCTTTACCACCACAAATATGACAAGTAACATCTACTTCAACAGAAGGTTCTGTAAATTGGAAATAAGAAGGTCTAAAACGAATTTCTCTACCTTCTCCAAACATCCTGTCAGCCATGAATTTTAAAGTTCCTTTAAGATCAGCTAAGGTGATATCTTCTGCTACTACTAGCCCTTCTGCTTGCATAAATTGATGTGAGTGAGTTGCATCATCATCATCTCTTCGATACACCTTTCCAGGACAAATAACCTTAACAGGTAATGTACCATTCGCTTTTTCAAGTTCACGTGTTTGAATTGCAGTTGTATGAGTTCTTAATAATTCTTGAGCATTGATATAAAAGGTATCTTGCATATCACGAGCTGGATGATCTTGAGGAATATTTGCACGTTCAAAATTGTACAAATCAAATTCAATTTCAGGCCCCTCTGATACGCTATATCCCATACCAATGAATAAGTCTTCAATTTCTTGAGAAATCATTGTTAATGGATGCAAAGTTCCAACATTTAAATTTAATGATGGTAGCGTAATATCAATTTTTTCACGCTCTAATTTCTCTAATAATGCGCTCTCTTGTAACCCTTCTTGTTTCTTATCCATTGCACTAGCAATGGCTTGTTTACATAAGTTTACTTCTTGTCCAAAAATTGGGCGTTCTTCCTTACTTAAGTTTCTCATTTGTTCCATTAAGCCTTGTACATACCCTTTTTTACCTAGGTAATTCACTTTCAACTGATTTAATGTCTCTAAATCATTAGCTTGCTCAATGGCTTGTAATGCTTCCTGTTGTAACGTTTTGATGTTTTCCATGTTTATACTCCCTTATAAATAAAAAAAGTCATCCCTTTAGGAACGACTAGCGCGGTACCATCCTACTTCATGTTTAATGCTCTTTTCACGATAACGGTGTGTCTAGCCGGAAATGATTAGTTTCGCTTTAAAGGTGAATTCCTAGGGTTATTAATAAGAATGTTTCAGCAAGTCATTCTCTCTCTACATTAATAATGAGCTAGTACTAGTCCTTCAATCAACGCTTTACTGTCTTATTATATAGGGAGTCGTATGAATATTCAAGTCTATCAGGCTTTTTCTTGTCAAATAGTACAAATCATTATAAACTTATTTTACAAGGAGAAACTTATGCAATTAATACCTTTATGGGATACTAACATCAAAAAAAGTTATCACTTACATAATCAATTTAAAAAAGATGAAAATGGGTTTATGAACCCTGCTTATCAATTAGATGAGGAAAGCTTTAAAGATTATGTACAATTAAGAAAAAATTATAGTATGTCAATTGGACTACCTGATGGATTTGTAGCAGATACTGTTTTCATTTTAGAAGATCAAGGAAATTATGTTGGGATTTTCAACTTACGTCACTATCTCAATGATGCCCTTAAAAATGGAGGAGGGCATATCGGTTATGGTATTGCCCCTGAATATCGAGGTCGACATTATGCTACTAAAGGTTTAGCTTTACTAATCCAAAAAGGGAAAGATATCATTGAAGAAGATGAATTTTACCTATCTGTATTCAAAAATAATACAGCTTCTTTAAATGTGCAATTTAATAATCACGCAATTATCGATCATGAAGATGATAGCCATTATTATACAAGAATCAAATTCACAAGAAAGTAGGAACAAATGCAACGTTATCAAATTATTTTTCAAGGACAAGTTCAACATGTAGGATTTCGTAATTTTTGTCATCTTCAAGCCTTACATCATCTTCTAACAGGTTATGTCATTAATCTTGACAATGGGATGGTTTGCTTACAAATACAGGGTGAGAAAAAAAACATTCAAGATTGTTTAAAGAAAATTCTTGCTGGAAATCAGTTTATCAAAGTCACTGATTACTCAATGAAAGCCATAAGTGTCATTGCTGATGAAACAAAATTTATCGTAAAATAAGGGAGCGTAATTGTTCCTTTTTTAATGAATTTCAGATAACATTTATGAAAAAACAAAGAAAATAAAAAAGTTTTTCAATGTAACCGTTTACTTGCAAAAAGGCTATTGCATTCACAAAATAGAGGTGTTATTATCTACATGCGTGAAAGATATAACTTTCACAAATGGAGGAAAAAATGACAGAAATTAAGAATGAAAATTTTAATCAAGCCGCATTTGATGAAGTGAACACTTTAGTTGCAAATGGTGTTCAAGCATTAAATAACTACATGAATTTAACGCAAGAACAAGTAGATTTTATTGTTGCGAAATGTTCTGTAGCTGCTCTTGATAAACATGGAGATTTAGCATTAGCTGCTGTAAATGAAACTAAACGTGGAGTATTTGAAGACAAGGCTACAAAAAATTTATTTGCTTGTGAGTATGTCGTAAATAATATGCGTCACTTAAAATCAGTTGGTATTGTTAAAGAAGACGATATTGCTGGATTAACTTATATCGCTGAGCCAGTTGGTGTAGTTGCAGGTTTAACCCCTGTTACAAATCCTACTTCAACAACGATTTTTAAAGCATTAATTTCAATTAAAACACGTAATCCTATTATCTTTGCTTTCCATCCAAATGCTCAACAATGTTCAGTTATGGCTGCAAAAATCATTTATGATGCTGCACTTGCAGCAGGTGCACCAAAGCATTGTGTACAATGGATTGAACACCCAAGTATGGATGCAACAAGTTTCTTAATGAATCATAAAGATATTGCAACCATCTTAGCAACAGGCGGGAATGCCATGGTTAAAGCAGCTTATTCATGTGGAAAACCTGCATTAGGAGTTGGAGCTGGGAATGTTCCTGCTTATGTTGAAAAAACAGCAGACATTCGCCAAGCAGTAAATGATATCTGTATGTCAAAAGCATTTGATAACGGAATGATTTGTGCAAGTGAACAAGCTGTCATTGTAGATAAAGAAATTTATGAAGATACACTTGGATTATTTAAATCTTATGGTGTACACTTTTGCTCTAACAAAGAAAAGAAAATGTTAGAAAAATACTTATTTAACGTTGCAACACCAAAAGAAGCACCTAATGCTAAGTTAAATCCTGATGTTGTAGGAAGATCTGCTACATGGATTGCTGAACAAGCAGGATTTGAAGTAGCACCAAGAACCTCTATTCTTGCATGTGAATGTAAAGAAGTAGGTGTTAGCGAACCATTAACTCGTGAAAAATTATCCCCAGTACTTGCAGTTTTAAAATCACAGTCAACGCAACAAGGTATCGAAATGTCTGCACAAATGGTTGAGTTTAACGGTTTAGGACATTCAGCTGCTGTTCATACACGTGATGAACAAGTATCTAAAGACTTTGGATTAAGAGTAAAAGCTTGTCGTGTTATTTGGAATTCACCAAGTACATTTGGAGGTATCGGTAATGTCTATAACTCATTCCTTCCATCATTAACACTTGGTTGTGGATCCTATGGTCATAACTCAGTATCAGATAATGTAAGTGCAATTAACTTATTAAATATTAAAAAAATTGGTAGGAGAAAAAATAATATGCAATGGTTCAAAGTACCTTCAAAAATCTACTTCGAAAGAGATTCAATCGAATATTTAAAAGATATGAAAGAAATGAAACGTGTATTTATCGTAACTGACCGTTCAATGGTTGATTTAGGCTTATTAGATCGTATCACTTCAGTTCTTGAAAATAGAAGAGATCATGTTAAAGTTCAATTATTTTGTGATGTTGAGCCAGATCCATCTATTCAAACAGTTAAAAAAGGACTAGATTTAATGCATGCTTTCCGTCCTGATACCATCATCGCTCTTGGTGGAGGGTCACCAATGGATGCAGCTAAGGGAATGTGGTTATTCTATGAGCAACCAGATGTAAACTTTGATGATTTAAAACAAAAATTCATGGATATCCGCAAACGTGCTTTCCGTTATCCTGAACTTGGTAAAAAATCTAAATTAGTATGTATCCCAACTACAAGTGGTACCGGTTCTGAAGTTACACCATTTGCAGTTATCAGCGATAAAGAAGCGGGGAAAAAATATCCACTTGCTGACTACTCACTAACACCAACAGTAGCCATTGTTGACCCAGCATTAACCATGAATTTACCAGCATCAATTACTGCCGATACAGGAATGGACGTATTAACTCATGCAACGGAAGCATTTGTATCAACCCTTGCAAATGACTACACAGATGGACTAGCTATTCAAGCTGTTAAAATGGTATTCCAATATCTAAAACGTTCTGTAGATAATGGTAAAAACGATCCTGAAGCGCGCGAAAAAATGCATAACGCATCATGCCTTGCAGGTATGGCCTTCGGTAATGCATTCTTAGGTATCAATCACTCAATGGCACATAAAATTGGTGCTGAATACCATGTGGCTCATGGCCGTGCAAATGCCATCTTATTACCACACGTTATTCGTTATAATGGTACACAACCTCAAAAACCTGCTACATGGCCTAAATACAATTATTACTGTGCAAATGAACGTTACCAAGAATTAGCACGTGTAATTGGATTAAAAGCAGATACTCCTGAAGAAGGTGTTGAAAACTTCGCAAAAGCATGTGAGGAATTAGCAACAAGTATCGGTATTAAAATGTCATTTAAAGATCAAGGCTTAGAGGAAAAAACATGGATGGATAATCTTGAAAAAGTAGCTTACTTAGCTTTCGAAGATCAATGTTCACCTTGTAACCCAAGACTTGCGATCGTTGAAGACTTAATGCAAATTATGAAAGATGCATATCATAACGAAGCAAAATAATCATAAAAGGACGAAATTAATCGTCCTTTTTTATTGGGATATTCCCTGTTTAATGTTAGAATGAAACCAAATTAAGGAGATATTATGAAGAAAACCTATTTTATTGATTTAGATGGAACAATGTATATGGGGACAAAGGTCATTGATGGTGCAATTGAATTTATTGATTATCTTTTAGCCAATGATATTCCGTTCTTGTTTTTAACCAACAATGCCTCAAGAACACGTGTTCAAGCTCAACAACATATGCTCAAAATGGGATTTAAAGGAATCCTACCAGAACATTTCTATACCTCAGCAATGGCTGCATCTGATTATATTAGATTATGCTATCCAGATGCAAAAAGAGTAAACTTTATCGGGCAAGATGGCTTAGATGAAGCATTAAGAGACAATGGATTTGAACTTGATTTTAAACAACCTGAATTCTTTTTTGTTGGCCTAGATAGAACAGCCACCTACCAAGATTATTCGTTTGGTGTCCAAATGTTAGTTAATGGTGCCCGCCTTGTTGGAACAAATAATGATAGACTATTAGTTACAGAATCAGGATTTGGTGTCGGTAACGGAAGTGTTGTCGCCCTATTTGAACACGCTTCAAATCAAGAGTCCATTAAAGTAGGTAAACCCCATCGTCCAATCATCGATGGAGCACTTAAGTTTGCTAAGGTTTCAGCAAATGAGGTTATCTTAGTAGGAGATAATTTAGAAACAGATATCCTAACAGGTATTAAAGCATCGATTGAAACAATCTTTGTTACGACAGGTGTTCATACCATGGAAGACTGTCACACCTTAAATATTCAACCTACTTATATTGTTGCGAATCTTTATGATTATATGCGATCATTTTAGACAGATACCTACCAAGCTATTATAATAGATAATATAATAATCTAAATAAATATTCTATACACCCAAGCAGCAAGCCTAAGTTAAGGCTTGTTGTTTTTCGTATAATATCAATCTCTATCTTCCATAAAGAAAAGGACACATCGGTCCTTAAGTTAATTCGATTTAAATAAATAACATAAAATACCAGCTGCTACCCCTACATTTAAAGATTCAAAGTTAACGATAGGTATAATAACATTTATTGTGGTTTCATTTAATACTTCCTTAGAAACACCCTGTCCTTCATTTCCTAACACAAAGGCCATTTTCTCTTGTGGTTTCAAGGTTTCAACACAAATAGATTCTTGTAAACTAGTGCCAACAACACAAAATCCTTCTTCTTTTAACCCTTGCATCCTACTTACCAAATCTACGCTTTCAATCGCTATTTTAAATATTGCTCCCTGTGATGCTCTTATACATTTTTCATTGTAGACATCGCAACAATTTTTAGAAAGATAGATGTGATCAAAACCAAAGGAAACTGCACTACGAATCATTGTCCCTACATTCCCTGGATCTTGAACATCGTCCAATAGTAATGCACGTTTATTTTCAGATGATTCAATCTTAGGATAATGACATAATGCTATATGTTGTACTTCAGATACATGTCTGCTTATTTTATTCATTACCTTTTGATCCACCCACTCAATGATATCCCATTCAAAAGGAACATCCTGGCTTGTACTAATAATCGTTTCTACGATATTGGCTTGGATCGCCTCTTGAATTAGATGGGCTTCTTCCACTAAAAACATCCCGGTTTCATCGCGGTATTTTTTTTGATGTAGCTTACACCATTCTTTTACTTTTTGATTTGTTAGTGAAGTAATCATATTATATCGTTTTAATTAATGCTAACAATTCCTTTGCTGCATCATCGATTCCATTATCGCCCTTGCCTTCAAGTCCTAAGCATGTATAGATTTCTCCAACAATGACCTTATTTTCAACAAGCGCATCAAAGACTTGATCAATCAGCGGATTACATACATCTTGGCTTTGCATTGGTCCAAATGGATTTGCAAAGTAAGTTGTTGATAATCCTTTTTCCTGTGTTGTTCCTAGTGCAAAGCGTTTACCTTCTTTAAAGATTGGTTTTGCTTCTTCCATATTAGAAATCATACGTAAACCACGTTTGTCAGTATAGTTATTCGCATACATAAAACAATCTACCTTATGTTTTTCCACCACGGTATTATAAGGTGTACATGGTAAGACAACACGAGCATTATGGGTCTCAGGATTAAAGAAAATCGAGCGATCCATATCACGATAAGCACTTCCTTTTTCAAGGTCATCTAGGCGTACAAAAGCCCCAATCTCACTTCCTGAAGCAATCACATTATTTCCATCATAGTACATAACTCCCATATCATCAAAAATAATTTCTTGACGAATGATATGTCCCTTACTAATCTTACTCATAGCCTCAATGGTTTCAGATTTACCAGCACCTGAATCACCCATTAATACAATTCCTTTTTTGCTTCCATCATTTAAGTATACGTTAAGCATTGCTCCATGAATTGGCAAGCATCCTCTTTGCATCATTGCAAGGTTAAATAAAGTTAATGCCATCTTTTTCAAATAACCAAAGTATTCAATAACATCTTGATAAGAAATCTTTCCTACCCATACTTTGTTAGCTTCATCAAATTCATATACAGTTTCATCTTTGCCATCTTTGTTTCCAAATAACATAATACAATCTGGTTGATTATTTTGACATTCTTCATCACTTGCTAATTCAAATAAGTTAGCTAAGCCTACAACACTTGGCAAGAAATCTTGTTGAAAATAAATAAAAGTAAGTAAACTTCCTACTTTACAAGGGAAACACATCCAATCACTTGTATCTTGATCAAGTTCATCAATTAAATGAGCATCCTTTTTAACAAAGGTACCTGTTCTCTTATTACTTTTTGGATGAAAAATTAAAGGGGTTCTTAACATCATTGTATTAATAAATGGGATACTTTCTAAAGCTTCATAACCTTTAAATACATTCCATTGATAGTTTCTTAATATTAAGCTTGCATTGGTTCCTGCTTGAAGCTGACGATATACTTTATTATTTGATCCTTGTAATTTTTCTTGAATAGAACGATAAAAACCAATACACATTTGATTAAATGCCGTATCTGCGTCAATGAAATTAGCAAGTTGTAACCCTGCTTCATTTTTGGTAAAGATAATCGAAAAACGCGCTTTTTCACGCCAAAATGTATAGGCTAATTCAACAATCTCAAGTAAGTACGCACGATGATTCATTGCTTCATGTTGAATATCATCAATATCTAATACCATTAACGTTTTTAATAAACGCTTAATATCTTGATGTTGATCATTTTTATCTAAAACACGTGTAAGCCAATTATATAATTCAGCATTACTTCCTTGTAAATCTTCTAAAAAACCATTTATAAATATTTCAAATCCTTCTGTATCAATCAATTGACTTGAATTATTGCAATATTCCTTTGTGTAATTAATAATGACTGTATTTCTAGCCATATAAAATGCATTCTTCATTTTTCTTCCCCCAATCCACACTATTATATCATAAATGAATCAAATATTTATCCATTATATATTTTAAACCTAGCAAAATTTCTTACCCTTTAACTCGCTGCGACTAACTATAAACGCAAAAAAAACACCTCTTAGAAAAGAGATGTTTAATTTAAATTTAATTAGTCAACTAATGTTCCGTTTACATTATAAGTAACTTCAATAGCGATTTCACCAGTATCTGTAGTGTATTCTCTAAATGAAGAATCTGTATATTGTCCCATACCACCAACATTGTAGATTAAAGACATATCGTAACCTTTAGCTTCTAATAATTTCATCATGTTAACAACACGTCCACCTGATTGGCACATTAAGAAGATAACTTGATCTTCTGGGAATAATTGAGCTAAGATAGCATCTGATTCTTCATAAACTGCTACAGGAGCTGTAACTTCACCAGAATATAATTGAGGGAATCCATCAGTTCCAGCACTTGCATCAAAAACTAATGCAAAGTATGGTACAGATTCAAAGTTTTTTAAATGTTTTGAAGCATAGTCAGCATAGTCTCTTAAGTCAATATAAACTACATCATCTCTACCTAAGTAGTCAACTAAGTTGTCAACAGTGATTGATGAACATCCAGCTGCATAGTTGTTTGTTTCACAAGCAACTTCATCAGCACCTTCTGAAGGTACATAAGTTTTAGAAGTATCACGTGCTTCTGGTAATTCTAAAGTTGTTGCTACTTCAGAAGCATCTACATATCCATTTTCTGTTGGATTTAATACCCAACCAGCTGCTTCTAATTCTTCATCAGTTAATGCTGCACTACTGCTGCATCCAGCTAATAGCATTAAAGCTAATAAGCTTAATAATAATTTTTTCATTTTAAATTTCTCCCTTATTTTTTAAATAATTTGTTTTTAATTAATCTGCAAAGTAATCATCTGTTGCATGGTATTCGAAAATAGCATTTAACATACGGATGATATTGTTTGTTGAAACTGAAGATCCACTAAATGTGTCAAGTGATAATAATTCACGACCATCGCCTGAAGTATATTCATCAACTAGGATATCTTCAACTACACTTAATGATGTGATGAATGTATAATCTTTATCCACAAAGAATGGAATGTATTCATCCACGAAATCATCTAAAGTAGCTCCTGCTGGTGTTGGATTACTATCTCCCCAAAATCCAGCATCATAATGTCCGTCAGAATCTTTATCAAAAGATATGTAACGGATTGTTGAATCTGCAATATCACCACTAGATGGTAATGATAATTCAACATAAGCTGTTGACCAATAGTTTACATCAGCTGAACGGCATGTACATGATAAATAAGTCACTTGATATTTAATATAATCACGTGCTTCATATTTAAATGTAACAAATGCATAGAAAGCTGATTCGTTTCTTGGCCCATCGATATGGTTAATTGGAATTACTGCAACAACATTTGCAATTGACCCTGCGCCCATATCAGCGCTGTCATTTAGAAAATCATTAACGTTTTCTAAAGTGATTTCACCCACTTCTCCACTACAAGGTGTTGTTTCTGCACCAGCATCACTATCAGATCCTGTTGAATCGCTATTTGCTGAAGTATCAGAACAAGCTGTAGTCATCAAAACAAGCATTAAACAAACTAGTAATTTAATAAATTTTGTCATTTCTTCCCTCTCTTTCTATTTATTAACATATCAATTATAGCACGCATTTATCCGAACTTCCTGAGTTTTACAGTTAAGCACCTATAATTTTTAAAATTCTAAATTTTTTTATCGCTTAAAACCCTATTAACACTTAACTTAGACAGAACCCACTGTCTTTTTTT
>JAWXUG010000031.1:0-12536 GCA_044432885.1 Erysipelotrichaceae bacterium
GGTGCCACTACCATACTATCGCCGGTATGAATGCCTACAGGATCAATGTTTTCCATGGTACAAATAACAATCGCTGTATCATTGGCATCACGCATCACTTCATATTCAATTTCTTTATATCCTTTGATTGATTTTTCAACTAAAACCTCAGTAACCGGAGATAACTTTAAAGCATTTTTACCTAATTCAATAACTTCTTCATCGTTATTCGCAAAGCCACCACCTGTACCTCCTAAAGTAAAGGCTGGTCTTAAAACTACTGGATAACCAATTTCATTGGCATACTTGACAACATCTTCAATTTGATTCGCTACATAAGATTCTAAACATGGTTGATTGATTTTAATACATAATTCTTTAAAAGCCTGTCGATCTTCAGCACGGTGAATGGAGTCAAAATTTGTCCCTAATATCTCACAGCGACATTCTTCTAAAATTCCCTTTGTAGCAAGTTGCATTGCTAAATTTAAACCTGTTTGCCCACCAAGGGTTGGAAGGATAGCATCTGGTCTTTCACGTCTAATAATTCTTGATACATATTCTAAAGTTAAAGGTTCCATATAAACCTTATCGGCAATATTGGTATCTGTCATAATGGTTGCAGGATTTGAGTTCACTAAAATGACCTCATACCCCTCTTCTTTTAATGCCAAACAAGCTTGGGTTCCTGCATAGTCAAACTCAGCAGCTTGACCAATAACAATAGGCCCTGAACCAATTACTAATATCTTTTTTATATCTTCTCTTTTTGGCATCCTATTTCTCCTTCTTTGCGTTTTTCATATTTTCAATGAATAAATCGAATAAGTATTTACTATCCTCAGGTCCTGCTGCTGACTCTGGATGATATTGGATAGAGAACACGAAGTCTTTATCAATTCTAATTCCTTCAATCGTTTGATCTAATAAATTACGATGAGTAACCGTAATTTCTGGATGATTTTCTAATCCTTCATCTAAAACTGCATAACTGTGGTTTTGAGAAGTAATTTCCACCTTGCCACTATCCAAATGAATCACTGGATGGTTAGCGCCACGATGACCAAACTTCAACTTATATGTTTTTAACCCATTTGCTAAAGAAATCATTTGGTGTCCTAAACAAATCCCAAATATTGGTACTTTACCTTGTAAAGTCTGTATCAGTTGAATTACTTCATGTACATCTTCAGGGTTTCCTGGGCCATTGGATAAAAATAATCCATCAGGTTTTAAAGCCATCAGTTTTTCAGCACTTGTATGATAGGGCACAATGATTACATTGCAACCATAACGATTTAATTCACGGATAATGTTGTATTTAATGCCACAATCAACAGCTACTACATTCCATTTTGGATTGGCACATCTTGAATACCATTTCTTCTTACAAGAAACTTGTTTAACTTGATCATGGCTATCTTGATATGCGCGTATTTTTAATAAGGCTTCGTCTATTGTGACATCCTCATCACAAATCATACCCACCATTGCTCCCTCATCACGTAAGATACGGGTGATTGCCCTGGTATCAACATGGGTTAGACCTGGCACATCATTTTCTTCTAGTAATTCACTTACGGTCTTAGTGTATCTAAAATTACTAGGGCGATCATTGTACTCCTTCACAATTAAGCCACGAGCCCCAATTAACTTCGATTCATAATCTTCGTCAATAACTCCATAATTACCAATTAATGGATAGGTCATGACAACAATTTGATCGGTATAAGAAGGGTCAGATAAAATCTCCTGATACCCAACCATCGATGTATTAAAGACAAGTTCAAAGATAACTTCCTTTTCACTTCCAAAACCTTTCCCATGAAAACTTAAGCCATTAGCTAATACTAATTTTCTATTCATTTAAATTCCCTTCCTATAAACAATTTTCCCATTACAGATTGTCATGTAGTTGATACCATGAACATGTTCACCAATAAAGGGTGTATTTTTACTTTTTGATGCCAATGATTTTTCAGTGATTTTTTGTTGATCTTTTAAATTGATAATGCATAAATTAGCCACTTCATCTTGATCAATATAGCCACCATCAATGCCAAAGATATTGGCTGGCACATCACTCATCAGTTGTACAAGTTTTTCAAGACTTAATTGATTCGTCTTTACAAGTTTTGTATATAATAAACTAAAAGCTAACTCACTTCCGATAATGCCCATCATACTTGCTTTTAACCCTTGTGATTTTTCTTCCTGAGCATGGGGTGCATGATCGGTTGCAATGATTTCTATCGTTCCGTCTAAGATTCCTTCAAGTAAGGCTTTTTGATCTTCCTTTGTACGAAGAGGTGGATTCATTTTATAGTTTCCATCATCCACTACTACATCATGTTCACTTAACAATAAGTGATGAGGGGTCACCTCACAACTTACATTTAAGCCTACCTGTTTGGCTTTGCGAATTAAATCTACACCCTCTTTGGTAGAAATATGGCATACATGATATTGCACATGGGTTTGAGCCACTAAGTTTAAATCTCTTTCTATTTGTTTATATTCACTAGCACTACTAATGCCCACTTGATTAAATTTCTCAACCAATAATCCATCATGTACACTTCCGCCCTTAACAAGCAAACTTTCATCTTCACAATGGGCTACAATCATCGCATTCACAGCTTGGGCCTTAGACATTGCTTCCAACATTAGCGATTCATCTTGAACACCTTTACCATCATCTGAAAAAAACAAGCTATGTTTACTAATCGCATCGATATCCACAATTTGTTCCCCTTTTTGTTGTTTCGTGATCGCAACATAAGGATAAACTTGAATACAAGCGTTTTCTTTAATTTGTTTTTGGATTGCTAAATAGGTTTCTACACTATCTGTTACAGGTTTTAAATTAGGCATACAAAAAACTGTAGTATAACCACCCTTTGCAGCTGCATAAGTCCCGGTTTGAATCGTTTCTTTGTATTCAAAGCCTGGTTCTCTTAAATGAACATGGGTATCGATGAATCCTGGCATAATATGTAAGCCACTCGCATCAATGGTTTCATCTGCATCAATGTCAATACTTTGAGCCAAAGTTAAACGTTTATGTTCATCGATGTATACATCCAATTCTTCAAATCTATTATGATAAAATACGTTTCCATTTTTAATTAATAAGGTCATTTTTATTCTCCTAAACTTCTAAGCAACATGGCCATTCTTACATAGACACCATTATTGACTTGTTGGAAGATACGACTTTTCTCACATTCCACCACGTCATCACTAATTTCTACATTTCGATTAAAAGGTGCAGGATGCATAATAATCGCATGATCCTTCATCATTTGTACGCGTTCATATGTAAGTCCATATTCCTCATGGTAAGCCCTCAATGTATCATGATGATCTTCCTGATGACGCTCATGTTGAATTCTAAGCAACATGATTATATCCATCTCTTTTAAAGCCGTTTCAAAATCAACAAATGGATACTCAGCATCCCTATACATTTCAGGACCACTGATATAACATTCCATATTTAAACGTTGCATTACTTCAATATTGGTATGAGCTACACGACTATGCTTCACATCCCCAACAATCGCAATCTTTAATCCGTCAAAATGATGAAATTCTTGATAGATAGTTAATAAATCTAATAATGATTGACTTGGATGATCTTTAATACCATCTCCAGCATTTAAGATAGGAACCTGAATTTTATCGACTAAGTCTTTATAATATTCATCTTTTGAATCTCTAATGACCAAGGCATCTACCCCAAAGCTTTCAAAGGTTTTGACTGTATCATAAAAGCTCTCACCCTTTGCAAGTGAACTGGATGCAGGATTAAAACTAATCACCTTCATTCCTAGTCTTTCCTGAGCTACATTAAAACTATATTGTGTTCTTGTGCTTGGTTCAAAAAAAAGATTAGCCACGATTTTATTAGATAACGCTCCATCATATGTGCCTTTTTTGCACTCAAGCGCCACTTCTAAAAGTTGGATAATCTGTGTAGTTGTTAAATCTTTTAATCTTAAACAATGATTCATATTCTCGCCTCCAAAAATAAAAACCTCTCTTGCGTACACAAAAAAGGTTAAGAAGTTTATCTATTTCTATTTCCTTTTTAGTGTCCCGCACTAAATTAAAGCCACTGCTATTATAGCATAATTTTATGGAAATAAAAGCTTTATATCACTTTATCAAAAATTTTCTTGAAAGCTGTCGGTAAGGGTAAATGATCTTGTATTTCTTGAATGGAATACCAATTAAATGAAGGACTCATCTCTTCACATTCTACTTCTACAATTTTCATCATCCATGTTTGATGGGTAAAAATATGTTTCATCGGTTTTTTCAAGGTAATATGATGATAAACAAGATCTCGATTCTTTAACCATTGAACAATTTCTTTTTGACTTTGTCGTCCCTCTACATTAACTAATTCATACAAGCCCTTTAATACCCCTTGCTCACCTCGCATATTCAATGCAACCATGTTTTGATAACGTAAAACATAAACCGTCTTATGCAAAACAATCGATGGTTTCTTTTTAGAAGCATAAGGATATAAATGGATGGTTTCTTGTTGATAGGCTTTGCAATAAGCATTGATTGGACAGCTTTCACATTCAGGTTGTGACACCTTACATATCGTTGCTCCAAGCTCCATAAAGCCTTGAGTCAAATCACTAGCAGAAGCATATTCATAAAAAAGGGACATATCCTCTTTTATTTGCTTTAATGTTTTCGCTTGTTTAATATCATTAGGGTATTCGTATAATCTTGTATACACACGACAAACATTGCCATCCACAGCAGGTGTTTTAAGCCCATAAGCAATTGATGCGATTGCCCCTGCAGTATACTCACCAATGCCTTTTAAAGAAAGTAGATCTTCATAAGTGGTTGGAAATTGTCCATTAAAATCATCCATAACCTGTTGAGCAGCTGCTTTCATATTACTCACACGACGATAATAACCCAAGCCTTCCCATAGCTTATATAATTCTTCCTGCTCACATTGTGCTAATGCCTCTACACTAGGAAGTTGTTTAATAAACCTTAGGTAATAGGGAATTACTGTATCCACACGTGTTTGTTGAAGCATAATTTCACTAACCCATACACAATAGGGGTCACTCGTTTTTCTCCATGGCAACGCTCTTTTATTTCCCTGATACCATAACCCAATAGCCTCACTTATTAATCTTACATTCATTTGTTTTCTCCTAGTATCTATTGTACCTAATTATCCCTGCTTTTTCGATAGATATACCTTAATATAGGCATCTATTGAATAAAGCAGAACACCTATCAATAAAATCACGACACCCACTACTACCATATCTTTACTAAAGCCTGTCATTAAATACAAACTAGATACCAACGCTAATATAGGAACTAGATATCCAAAAGGCACATGAAAAGATGCTTCAATGCCATCATATTTTAATTTTATTAGAGATAAAATACATACCACATATTGAATAAAGGATAAAAAAACCGATAAAAGTAGTAACCAATCAAAATTACCGATACACACTAAAATCATCGATCCTAAAAAAGTAAATATTGTACTAAAATAGGCATTCCCCTTTGTATTACTTTTAGATAAAAACATCGGGAATAATCCATTTCTTGACAAAGAACTAGCAATTTGAGGTGCATTCATTGCAAAGGAGATGGTTAAACCGCCAATCGACACCAGCATCCCTAGGATGATAAAGTTATAGCCAAACTGATTAAATATAACTTTAAAAGCATCGGCGGCTGCTAATGTGCTTGTTCCAACATTTTGACCTAAAATCCCAAAACATACAAAGGTTAGCAAGCTATATAAAAGGGCGCATACACTTAACACACAAATTAAAGCCTTTGGTAAATTTTTTTGAGGATTCTGCATCCTTGATGCATTAACGGGTAAAAAAGAAAAGCCTACAAACCCATAAAAAACAACACTCATTGCCTTGGCAACATCCTTAAATAACCCCATCGGTGTATCGGCTGAAACTGGAAGTAATTCACTTAAATGATCTATCTTCACAAAAAACATACCAACCACGATAAAGAAAAGAATCATCGCTAACTTTGCAAAAGAACTTAAGTTGTTGAGTTTACGCATAAAATTTAAGCCCATAAAATTCGCCAACATTAATAATAAAAGGATGAGAACCCCCGAAATTTGATAATAAAGAGAATTATTTAAAAAAGTAAAGATTCCTTGTAATGTTGTTAATAAGGCTGCTGTTTCAGTTGCTAAAATCGTGATTGCTAAAAGCCAACTCACCAAGCCAATTTCAAAACCTGCAAAACGACCAAAGGTTTCATAAACATAGCGCCAGGAGCCACCCCCTTTAGGATAGATCGAAGCCAATTCTCCATAACATAACGCAATCATAAAGACCATCAATGCAGCCAACAATATGACTAAAATACTTCCAACACCCATATCCTGATAAAGCTTATTAGGGATTAAAAAAATGCCCGAACCAATAATTCCATTGATGCCTAATAGAAAGATACTTGTAAAATTCATCTTCTTCATAATCTTACCTGCCTTTGTTTAAGCATACAACAAGTTGATTCTTTTAGGGTGAAACATAATCAAAAGGCGAACTATGCCGCCTTTGTTTTTAAATATTCATCGATTTTTTCCACTGCAATCTTACTCATCATGACTGCACCAACAACTGTATCCGCGCCACTAACGATATCTCCTGCTGCGAAAACCCCTTTCCTTGAGGTCATCATTGCTTCATCAACCGCAAGTAATCCATAACGATTAGCCAGTAAGTTATCGGTTGTTCGCATCAGTGTATCCTCTGGTGATTGTGATACTGCAACAATTAAACTATCACATTCCACAAAACTTGAGGTACCTTCTAAGATTTTCGTTGTCACTCGTCCATCGACAAGGATGTTTTCTGTATCCTCAAAAATTACCCCTGTTGGTGTAACCTCTTTAGGAGCCTTAAATAAGACAAATTTAACCCCTTCATCCCTTGCATCTTGTAATTCTACCTGATTAGCAGGCATATCCTCAAAAGATTTACGATAATAGATACTCACATCCTTACCCTCTCTTTTTAAGGTACGTGCTGCATCCATTGCCACATTACCAGCACCAATCACGATGACCTTGTCTCCTAAATGATAACTAGAAGGTGAATATAAATAATCTGTAGCATAATGAACATGACCTAATGTTTCCCCTTTAATATCTAGCTTTCTTGGATTCCATACACCACTGGCAATAAATACTGCATCATATTGATCAGCTAATAAATCTTCAATATTAATTAATGTCCCAATCTTTGTATTAGGACGTATATTGACCTTTAACTCCAATAATAAGCGCTCATATTCATCTACGATATCCTTGCTTAAACGATACTCAGGAATTCCATAACGTAAAATTCCCCCAACTTTTGGATGATCATCAAATAAAGTAATCTGATATCCTTTTAATGCAAGTAAAATTGCTGCATTGATTCCCGCAGGACCTGCCCCAATAATCGCTATCCTTTGATCTTTTTCAACTTCTTTTTTCAAATGAACTTGAAACAAGTATTCCTTAGAAATTTCTTGTTCAAGTTGATAAAAGTTAATCGGTGTTCCCTTAGCATTTAAAACACAATTCCCAAAACATTGACGATGATGATCACATATAATCGAACACACACTCGAAAACAAATTATTTTCAAATAATCGCTGTTGAGCCTGTGTTATTTCCCCTGATTGAACCAGCTGAATCACTTCTGGAATGGGTGTTCGTATTGGACAAGCTTTTACGCATCTTGCTTGTTTACATTTTAAACATTGTTGAATATTTAAACTCATAACTACCCCCTATTTCTCTTCATTATACAATGAAGCCCTTCCATCTACCATAACTATTTCAAATAATCACTATTGTTGAGTTTTTTAAATCACTATTCTACAATGCATATACAAAGAAAGGAGCAACATTATGATTGAAATTATCAATAAGGCACGCCAATACATTTTAGCACAATCCGTAGGATCTCTTATCCTTGGACTATTTTTATTCTTCTGGCCCAACATCACCGCAACCCTATTCCTATACATTTTATCAGGCTATCTTGCTGTAATGGGCGTTATCGGAATTTATACTTTTTTCAAAAACCGCGCAACCCCCTCTATTCAAGCAGATATTGGTATTGGTATTCTTGAAATTATCTTAGCACTCATTATCTTTTTCTTCCCTTACACTGTCGCAACCTTCGCAACCTTTCTTATTGGAGGATATCTCATTTTAAATGGCACACTAAATGTCATTAGAGCCATTGAAGTAAGAAATCATATTCCTAAAAACTGGTTATGGATTGTTGCATTAAACTTAATTACTATCCTAGCAGGCATTATTGTGATTGCTAACCCATTCCTTAGTTATCAGACCTTCATTCAAATGGCAGGAATCTTCTTAATCGCTAAAGGAATCATTGATATTATTACCTATAATTTTGTAGTTAAACCCATTATTTCTGATACCCTATAAAATGAAAAAACAATACTGCAATAGTATTGTTTTTAATGCAACCGTAAAAGCTGTGGTTTGATTGCATGATATAAGATCTAGTGGCATAGCATATAAACCATTTATTTCCGAATATGTGTTAGGGACACAAAGATATAAGGGCATTCATCTCGTTATCGGTTACTAAGGAAATGCCGAGGGGTGTAAGTAAACTTACATTAGAATTTCTTTAGTATAAATTGTTTTAGTTATCAGATCATATTAGTACGTTATGTATACCACTAGGTTATACCCAAAGTTAATTGGTGTGGTCGGTTTTATCCTACCCACATACCGCCGCCACCTATACCAAGCTGATAAGGTGTAATTTCTGAACCATGATATTCTTCACATTGACTAATATCATGTTCCCCATATTCATCGCTTAGTGGACAGGTAGGATATACAATCACTGCTGCTGCAAATAAGATAATGGCAACAGCCTTTAATAATGTCGTAAATTTCATACTTGTTTCTCCCTTTCTACAAGTATGATTATAGCAACTTCACCACATATTCCTAGCGTTTCAGAGCTTGTTGAACCAAGTGAAAATTAGGGAGAATCTACGTTCTATTTTTCACTCATTTTTGCATCTTTGATCAACTTAAAATCACATAAATCCTTAAATCTGTTTAGTGTTCTACAATTTTTCGTGATTTCTTCTTCAAACATAAAGTAATATAATAAATCATCCTTTAATAATTTTTCTCTAGTGATTCTCAATAACTTTTTGTTTTTTCTTTTACTTGTTAAGTTTGCATTTATGAAATACATGTAAACGTCGATTACACTGGGGAAATCTAAACTTAAAGAAGTTACACATAAACTTTTGTGCTTATATGCTATTTCGAGTTGACTCATACAAAACATCCTATATATCTCAATATGTACTCTTCTAATACCATCGATAGCTTGCATATTTTCAATAAACTCCAAAGCTTTCCTATAATTTTTTCTAAATAACTCTATTACAATTAAGTTTGCATAGATTACATTACTTCGAATAATCGGTAAATTTTGCTTATTTTCTTTTAATAATAGATCAATTTCTTCTAACAATGATCCACACTCTATATTGCTAATTTGATATATCCTTATTTTATACGGCATAAAGTATAACAAAGTCATAATATTATCTTCTCTTATTTTGTTATCTATTGTTTCTATCATCTTAAGTGATTCGCCAAACCTTAATTCATTAAGATAAAAACAACACTCGCATATATTTGCCAATACATGCTCACTCTTTTGACATAACAAGTCCACCCATTCATTCTCACCTGTCCAAACACCTGTGTTATGACTATACATAAACATCACATATACCAAGTCACTTAACTCTTTCTCTATCATTGGCATATAGTCTAGTTCTTTGAGTACTTCTTCCTCATTAGGACAGGAATTATCTTGATAGTAATTTAGGATGATATTTAATTGACGATAATAGACATCATATAGAGCATTCTTCTTATAGGGTTCTAATTGGTCAATTAGCTTTTGACATTCAATGATGGCTTCATCGTTAAAGCTGTACTCCATGGCTTTACTTAATGGTTTAAAATCTAATGTAAAGGGCAGGGTAATTAAAGGTCTTTTTAATCTTATGAAGATAGACTCAATAATTTCGTCTTCAAATCGGATAAATTCACCATTCAACAATTTACGGTACGTATTACGTGAACAGATTGCGCATTTGTTAGGATCTTCTAGTAACTTTACTAGGCTGTAGTTGTTATGCTTGCGGTATACTTCAAGCAATTTAATTTTTGTTTCTTTGTTCATTGGTTCTCCTCCTTATAATTAGTCTAGGCTATATGCTTAATCAACTTTAAATAGCCCTTTATTTAAAGTGGCTAAGTTCCCTATGACTGACTTAATGATATTCTATCTATGATTGTTTTTGTAGAAGTTCTCGGAATACGTCAATTCTTCGCTAAATTGACGTTTTTTACGATGAATAATAAAAAAATTGCCTAAAAATCAGGCAACTTTAGCTTTAATAATTAAGTGTTTTGTTTTAATTCAATGAATTCATCATAGCTACATCTTCTGTCAATAATACTTCCATCTGCTTGTACTTCAATAATTCTGTTGGCAATTGTTTGTATAAATTCATGGTCATGAGAGGCGAAGATTAAGGCACCTTTAAACTCGATCATTGAGTTATTTACAGCAGTAATTGACTCTAAATCTAAATGGTTGGTAGGTTGATCCATTAATAACACATTCGATGAATATAACATCATACGTGATAACATACATCTTACCTTCTCACCCCCTGATAATACTTTTACCTGTTTCTCTACTTCCTCCCCAGAGAACAACATCCTACCTAAGAAACCTCTTAAGTATGTTTCTGTATCATCTGTTGAATATTGTCTTAGCCAATCTAAAATAGATAATGTACTGCCATCAAAATATTCTGAGTTATCTTTTGGAAAATAAGATTGGCTAGTACTTACACCCCATTTAAAACTTCCCTCATCAGGTGTGATTTCATTGGACAATATTTTAAATAGTGTGGTAATGGCTATTTCTTGATCCCCTACAAGGGCGATTTTATCTTCACGTCCCATCACAAGTGATAGATTATTTAATACTTTTACTCCATCAACACTATGGCTTAACCCATCAATAGAAAGGCAATCTTTACCGATTTCTCTATCAATCTTAAATCCGACAAAAGGATAACGGCGAGTAGAGGCTGGAATTTCTTCTACAGTTAACTTATCTAACATCTTTCGTCTTGCGGTTGCTTGTTTAGCCTTACTTTTATTGGCTGAGAAGCGTGAAATAAAGTTTTGTAAGTCTTTTATTTTATCTTCTTTTTTACGGTTTTGATCCTTTAATAACTTAGCCATCATTTGGCTTGATTCATACCAAAATTCATAGTTGCCAACATACATTTTAATCTTTCCATAATCAATGTCTACGATGTGGGTACATACTGCATTTAAAAAGTGACGATCATGGGATACTACAATGACAGTTCCATGATAATCCATCAAAAACTCTTCTAACCAGTTGATAGAGTTTACATCTAAATGATTGGTAGGTTCATCTAATAAGATGATTTCAGGTTTCCCAAATAAGGCACTTGCTAAAAATACCTTTACTTTTTCTCTACCTGTTAAAGAAGCCATTTGTTGTTCAAGGATATCTTCTTCAATTCCTAATCCTTTTAAAAGTCTTAGCGCTTCTGTTTCTGCATTCCATCCATCTAACTCTTCAAATTCTTCTTCTAAGTGACTTGCTAAAATGCCATCTTCTTCACTGAAGTCTTCTTTACAATATAAAGCTTCCTTCTCCTTCATGATTTGGTAAAGTCTTGGATTTCCCATCATGATGGTGTCATGAACACTGTATTCATCATATTCGTAATGATTTTGCTTAAAGACAGATACCCTTGTCTTTTCAGGTACAGAAATAGTCCCCTTTGTGGTTTCTAGTTCCCCTGATAATAATTTTAAAAATGTTGACTTTCCTGCTCCATTTGCACCAATAATGCCGTAGCAATTACCTGGGTTAAATTTTAAATTGACCTCTTTAAATAGTGGTGTCCCGCTAAAATCTAAGGTTACATCCGTTACTGTAAACATGTTTCCTCCTATGCTTTTCATATAATAAGTTGAACAAATATCTTCATTCAACATACCTTGTATCCTACAAGTGTCTAATTGCTTTAAATTCAAGCCTCTCCATTATACATAACGACTATCTTTAACACAATGTTTTTACCATAAACCCTTTAAAATAAGTCATAGGATGAATGTTTCTTCAAAAGAATAAAAAAATGTGTGAGGTTTATTCACACATTCTTACTTATTTACAATATTTATCAAACCATTTAGTCATCTCATTTAAACGACGACGGCGATGTTTTGGTTTTCCTCCACGACTTAATTCGTGGTTTTCTCCTTTAAACAAACACATTCTAGCATCTACATTGTGAATTTTAAGGGCTTGAAACATTTGAAGACCTTCTGCCATCCAACAACGATAGTCTTCATTGGAATGAATGAATAGTGTTGGTGTACATTTGTCCGCATA
>JAWXUG010000032.1:0-12510 GCA_044432885.1 Erysipelotrichaceae bacterium
TTTGCGTTGAGTCTTTTTCAAAAAATAAGCCATAAATCCCCTCCTATAATCAAGCACCATTTACACCATTAAGTATAACATAAAAAAGAAAATAAAAAAAGCTTTTTTATGCAAAAACCTCCTTATTTTATTGGGGATATTGAATTATAAGTGTCATAAAAAATGGTGCTCAACTGTCAAAGACGGGAAAATAAGATTCACATTTAATTCGTTTTTTTGTTATGATATAATCAATGTAATTATAAGGAGAAGGATTATGATAATATTTTTTATGACCTTAGCAGGGTCGGCACTGTTGTTTGTTCAAGTGAAAACATATATTGAAAAAAGGAGAAGGATTAAAGAAGAGCTTGAGAAAGATGTGTACGAATCAATCACGCAAATGCATTACATATTATACTTCTATATAGCTTTTATCTTCTTTGCGGTTTTCTCTATAGTATATGGAGTTTATATTTTAGATGATTCAACAATATCAATAGGGGTATTATTGTTATTTATGTCTGTGGGAGAAGTGATAAGTTTCAATAATAAATTTAAATTGTATTATAATGGCGCACGGTTTATATGTAATGGAACTGTAATTCGTTACCGTAGTATTAAAGGGATTAGGCGTAGAAAAGGACTTAGCTTAGGGGTACATGAACTAGAAACTTTAACAGGCCAAAGAGAAATTTTATCAAAAAAAGGTGTAGAAGTAATTAAACAATATGTAAAAGTAGAAGTAAAATAAAGAGCACTCGAAAGAGTGCTTTTTAAAAAACCCTTACTATTATAAAGTAAGGGGAAAGAATTTTATTAAAAATGAATGTCTTTGATTAAAGGCATAAACTCAACAGCTTCTTCTGTAGGAACCATTTGAGTGTATAAGTTTACGTTATGTTTGTTGAGATAATAAATATCTTCAACATCACTTGCTGTTAATGCGACAGAACGTTTAATTTGAATAGAACCAGCTTTACTAGACACGTTTGCAATATTGATTGTATCAATGGTCCATCCTTCATCAATCACACGACAAGCTGTTTTAGGGCTTTTACAAACAATAAAAACATTTTCGCCAGCATAAGCGTTTTCTTTAAGTCTTTGAACTGCTCTTTCAACGCATAAGATAGATAATTTAACAGAAAGAGGCGCAGCCATTTTTAAATTCATTTTTTGAATATCATCTTGTGCTGCTGAATCATCTATAACTAAGATACGATTTGCTTTCAATGCGTTTGACCATGAGGCAGCTACTTGACCATGGATTAATCTTTCGTCAATGCGAACGTTAACTATTTTCATTCATTAAATCTCCTTTTGATAATACCATTTCATCATAGCGTAAACTTTCAACATTTGTCAAAGGATAATCAAAATCACCTTAGAAACAAAGGGTTAAATATATGCACGTGAGTTAAATCCAATTGTAAAAAAATGAATTTCATCATAAAATATTGAAAGAGGTAAAAGTATGCAGATAAGATTAGCAATAGTGATAGCAAAAGTTATTAAAACGATATTGACGATATTTAAAAAAAGGGGAGGCTCTCTTCCTGGAAAGATAGCCCTAAAAGTTTGCCCCAATGCGTTATCTACAATAACCTATCCAAAACGAATTGTTTTAGTTACGGGAACAAATGGGAAAACAACTACAACAAATATGATCGATAAAGTTGTTCGTGAGCATTATTCTAAAGTAATTAGTAATGTTCAGGGGGACAACCTAATTGCAGGTATCTCAACTTTAATTTTAACTAATGCAACGATGCGTCTTTCAATTAATGCTGAAATAATGGTTATTGAAGTAGATGAAATCACGGTATCAAGAGTGATGAAAGAAATCCCTGTGACACATTTTATTGTCAACAATTTATTTAGAGATCAATTAGATCGTGCTGGAGAAATGGAGACAATCATCCAAAAATTGTCAGATAGTTTAAAAGAATTTACAGGAGAACTTATTATAAATGGTGATGATCCAAATGTTGCAAGGTTAGGATATCAAAAAAATCGTGTAAGTTACTTCTCAGTTGGCAAACAGACATCATCACTTTCTAAAAGTAATGAAGCAAGTGAGGGAAGATATTGTTTTGTATGCAATCATGAGTTACGGTATGAATATTATCAATATTCTCATATAGGTGCTTTTCATTGCCCACAATGTCATTTTGGAGAAAACGAAAAGATACAAGCTGTGGATATAAAAGAAGATTTTTCAGAGTTTTATGTTGAAAATGAACGATATGTAAGTCCGTATAATACAATTTATGCCATTTATAATTGTATGGCAGTGATTGCATTATCAAAATTATTAGGAATAAGTAAAGATCAAATTAATCGGGTATTCGAAGAGTTTGAAATGAATGATGGTAGAATGGAATCCTTTTTTATAGAAAGAGAATGTTTGTTGAATTTAATTAAAAACCCAACAGGGGCGAATGAAGTAATTAAATATATAGCCATGCAAAAAGAAACAAAGGATATATGGCTTGTACTTAATGATAATGGGCAAGATGGACGGGATGTATCTTGGATTTACGATGTTGATTTTGAGCGCTTATTAGGGGACGACATTGCGAATGTAGTGTGCAGTGGCACAAGAGCCTATGATATGGCTTTATGCATTAAATACCATCATTATGAAGGGAATTTAGTGGCTTTTGAAGATGAAGATAAGGCGCTTGAATATTATAAAACACTTCCAAACAAAGGATATATCTTAGTAACATATACAGCTTTACAGGCGACAAGAAAGAGAATCATGAGGGCAGTAAAATGAAATTAAAAGTACTATGGTTATATCATGATATGATGGATCTTTATGGAGACAAAGGAAATATTAAGGTATTACAAAAAAGGTGTATGGATCGTGACATTGAAATTGAAATCGATACGCTAGCTATAGGGGAAGAGAAAAATTTTAGTGAATACGATATATTGTTTATTGGTGGTGGAGCAGATCGTGAACAAGCATTAATTTACCAAGACTTATTATCACGCAAACAAGATATAGTAGATGCTATGGATAAAAAGAGTTTTGTTTTACTTATTTGTGGAGGATATCAATTGTTTGGTCAATACTATCTAGATCAAACAGGAAATAAAATTGAGGGATTAAAAATATTAGATTACTATACGAAAGCAGATAATACTAAAGGAAGATGTATTGGAAATATTTGGGTAAAGACAATACTGGATGGAAAAGAAGTTGATTTAGTAGGATTTGAGAATCATGCAGGACAAACCATAGGGGTTAATCAACCAATGGGTAAAGTAATAAAAGGGCATGGGAATCAAACGAATTCTCAGTTTGAAGGTGTAATGAGGGAAAGATTAATCGGAACCTATATGCACGGACCACTACTTCCAAAAAACCCAGAATTAGCAGATTACATCATAAAAAAAGGACTAGAGAAAAACTATGGAGAAGTTTTACTAAGTCCTTTGGATGATACATTTGAAAAGCTAGCGAAACAAGCGATGATTAAACGATTAGATGTATAGGTGATGCTTCATAATATATTGATATACATCAGGATGTAAAAGGGATGAACATTGTTCGCCCTTTTTGTTTTGAATTAAAGATCTTACTTGACTGCTTGAAACAGCTTGCATTTCAGGGTTTTTATTTAAGATATGAATATGTGATAAATAAGGTTGATAAAAGGGTTGAGAGAGAATGGGTTTAGGTTTATGAAAATCTCTACTTGTGCATATTAAATGATGCTTCGATAATAGCATTTCAGGCATATACCAATTAGGGATATCGATTAGATTATCTAAGCCAACAATAAAATAAAGCGTGGCATTAGGATAGCATGATTGAATATAATCTAAACTTTGAAGCGTTTTAGGATGTGTTTGGCAGCTGTTTTCATATAGAGAAATGTAAGTTTTTGGGGTGTTCATCAATTCTAATAAGTGAACTCTAATATCAAAATCAATTAACTCAGATTTACCATAATGATTACCAGTGGGTAAATAAATACCTAATTTAGCATCAATTAGTTTCATTGCTCTCAAAAGGGTATCTTGATGAGCAAGGGTACAAGGATTAAAGCTTCCACCCAAAACAACAATGTTATCTTTCATGGGCAAAATCGTGGAGCAGCTCTACTTTAATTTTATAAAGATTTTCAGTTAAATCTACATAATGGATATGAGGATAAGAAAAACGCTTTTCTTCATCCCAAACAGTAGTTAACTGTTGTTTCACATAGTCGTGAATTTCTTCAAGTGTTGGTAAGGGTTCCACAAGTTTTCCTTGTATAATAATGGGAAGCAAAATTTCTTTAATTTCCCAATTATCTTGTATGGTATAAGATTTCCAAGTTTTTGCAGGATCAATTAATTTGGTTTGATGCGAAATCTCTTCATCATAGTGGGCAATAATATCTACCTGCCCAATGCCATGTTCATCATAGGCGCGATATAGGCGTTTAAAGCCAGGGTTCGTTACTTTTTCTATATTCTCTGAAACTTTAATTTTAGGAGTATAGGTATCACTTGAAAAGGTTGCAACCAATTTATAGACTCCACCAAAAACTGGCTCGGATTTTGCGGTTATTAACCTTTCTCCAACTCCATAAGAATCAATTTTTGCTCCTTGTTCATTTAATGATTGTATTAAATATTCATCAACGCTATTTGAAACAACAATTTTACAGTCTGTAAGACCAGCTTGATCGAGCAAGATGCGCGCTTTTTTGGATAAGTAAGCCAAATCTCCACTATCAATTCGAATACCCGCAAGTCTGTGACCAAGAGGGTGTAAAATGCTATTCGCAACTTTTATAGCATTAGGAATTCCACTTTTTAAAACATTATAGGTATCTACCAAGAGGGTACATTGTTCAGGATATACTTGTGCGTATGCTTTAAATGCATCATATTCATTATTGAAATATTGAACCCATGAATGTGCCATTGTCCCGACAGCTTTAATTCCAAATTTTTGAGCAGCTAAGGTCGTAGCGGTAGATGTGCATCCACCAATATAAGCAGCTCTTGTTCCATAAATGGCAGCGTCATATCCGTGTGCACGACGCGCACCAAATTCCATAATTGGAACACCATTTGCCGAGCGAACAATACGGTTCGCTTTTGTGGCAATTAAAGATTGATGATTTATAGTTAATAAAATCATCGTTTCAACAATTTGGGCTTGTAAAATATGGGCTTTAATGGTTAGTAAAGGTGTATTTGGGTAAACAATCGTACCTTCTTTAACCGCATATAAGTTCCCTGTAAAGTGAAAAGAGGAAAGATAACTTAAAAAGTCTTCATTAAATGTGTGAAGAGAACGTAAGTAATCTATATCTTCTTTAGAGAAATGCATATTTAAAATATAATCGACAACTTGTTGAAGACCACATGCAATCACAAAGCCACCCTGATCTGGATTTTTGCGATAATACATATCGAAAACAACCTCATCTTCTAACATATTTTTCATAAAATAGCCATTTGCCATAGTTAGTTCATAGAAGTCCATTAACATAGATAAATTTCTTGGTTCGTATAAATCCAATTTCATGATAAATCTGTACTTTCTAAAACAGAGATTCCTGCTTGGCGCATTAAGGTCATTGCCATTTCATGGAATTCAACTGCGTGGTGGTGAGGTGCAGTAAAAGTAGCTGTTGCATCTTCAATGACGATTACCTGCTTATCCAAATTCATTTGATTAAAATAAGTTTTCAAGCATAGCGCATAATGTAAAATACATATGTCTGAACAACAGCCAACAAGGACGATATTGTCATACGGTTGGTAGGTTGTAGTTTCGATACAATGAAAAGCATTTGTAGAATTCTTATAAACTACGTGATTTACATAAGGCTTTAAGTCCTCAATAATTTGAGATTGAAAGCTTCCTTTTAAACAATGTGGAGGGAAAGCTTGAAATTCGATAGCATTCTCCTCGTGAGAGTCTATAACAAATAAGACATCTTCTTTATTTTGATTTTTAATTAGCTCAATAATCGTAGGCGTAATACGGTTGATGTGTGGATCACTTATGGGTCCTTCGTTTATAAATCCTTGAATCATGTCAACGACAACATAATAGTTTTTTTTCATATACTTACCTCGTTAATAAATTATAACGCTAAAGGATAGGATAGTAAAATATTTTTAAATGATTCTTAATCGATTCTTAATCGAATCTTATTCATTCATTAACTTTTAGTATTATCTCTTTGTAGATAGGTAAACATTTGCTATAATGGATACCACAGAGGTAACTATGAAACTATTGGAATTAAAACAAATTTGTGAAGATAAAGGATATACCTTATCGGATGAACAACTAAAACAATTGGATACCTATGCACACTTTTTAAAAGAATATAACCAAAAAATAAATCTTACTGCAATTGACGATTATGAAGAAGTCATGGAGAAGCATTTTTACGATTCTATTTTACCTTTGTTTCATTGTAAAATAGAGGGAAGTATTGCAGATATTGGTGCAGGAGCAGGGTTTCCTAGTATTCCTATGAAAATTGTTCACCCAGAAATTGAGGTAACCATCATCGAACCATTACATAAGCGGTGTGTTTTTTTAACACAACTTATTGAAAAACTTGGCTTAACGAAAGTAGCCATAGCGAATGCTCGAGCTGAAGATTATATAAAGGAACATCGAGAATCCTTTGATTATGTAACTGCTAGAGCGGTTGCGAACTTAAATGTGTTAGCAGAATTATGCATTCCATTTGTAAAGTTAAAAGGAACCTTTATTGTAATGAAGGGTCAACAAGGGGAACAGGAATATCAAGATGCAAAAAGAGCAATCTCGCTTTTAGGGTGTGAAAAAGAAGAAGTTTATTTTGATGAGTTAACAGATGGCTCAAAAAGAGTGATTTTTTTGATGAAGAAGAATAGAAAAACGCCAAACCAATACCCAAGAGTTTACGGGCAAATAAAAAAGAAACCGTTATTATAAGGAGATAAACATGAATCAAACAGTATTTATACCTACATGGTTAATCGAACCAAATACCCATCAGCCAAGGGTGCATTTTGCTGATGAAACAATACAAGAATTAGCACAATCTATTCAGGAACATGGATTGATACAACCAGTCGTTGTAAGAAAGATTAAAGAAAATTACGAGATTATCGCGGGGGAAAGAAGATTTCGTGCGTGCAAACTTTTGGATATGCAGCATATTCCCTGTATCTTAATGGAAACAGATGAAACAGAAAGTGCTCATTTAGCACTAGTTGAAAATATTCAAAGAGAAAACTTAAGTGCCATAGAAGAGGCTAAAGCCTATGTGCGGATTCTTGAAGAAACAAAAATTACCCAAAGCGAATTAGCAAAGAAGATGGGGAAAACACAATCAGCTTTAGCAAATAAAATCAGATTATTAAATCTTCCACAGCACATTCAAGAAAAAGTGAGTGCTAAAATTATCACTGAAAGACATGCACGTGCTTTATTAAAGGTAGATGAAGATAAGCTTGATAAAGCTGTAAATACCATTATTGAAAAAGGATATAATGTAGCTCAAAGTGAGGACTATATTAAATCATTAACAGAACCTAAAAAAGAAATCAAAAAGCCAACAACAAGAGGTTATTCAGCAAGTATTAAGATAGGGATGAACACCATCCAACAAGCGATTAGTATGTGTCAAAAATCAAATATTGATGTGTCATATGAAGTGAGTGAGAGTGATGATGATGTCAAAATGATTATTAGTTTCAAGAAAGAAGGAGCATAAAATGGGGAAAATTATTGCGGTAGCAAACCAAAAAGGCGGAGTAGGAAAAACGACAACAAGTATCAATTTAGCTTCAGGACTTGCCTATTTAAAACAAAAAGTATTGCTAGTGGATTTTGATCCTCAAGCAAATGCTACACAAGGGGTTGGTGCAAGATCCATTGCTCATCAATCTTCTTACGAATTATTGATGCAAGATGTAGAGGTTGAAGATTTAGCTATTCACTTAAATGTTCCTCCTATTGATGTAGTTCCATCAAGTATTAATCTAGCTGGAGCAGATTTAGAAATGATTGAATATGAAGTAGGACGTGAACAGTTTTTAAAAAAGAAATTAGATAAAGTAAAAGATCAATACGACTTCATTATTATCGATTGTCCACCATCGCTTGGACTATTAAATACTAACGCTTTATCAGCGGCGGATTCGGTTATTATACCAGTACAATGTGAATATTATGCACTAGAGGGTTTAACTCAGTTATTATCAACAATACAATTAGTACAACGTTTATTTAATCGTAAGCTTGTGATTGAAGGGGTTTTATTAACAATGTTTGATTCACGTACTAAATTATCTATCGAAGTACAACAAGAGGTAAGAAAATACTTTAAAGAACGTGTGTATAAAACACATATACCTAGAAATATAAAATTATCAGAGGCGCCATCTCAAGGCCAATCTATTTTCGAATATGAAATTCATTCAGAAGGTGCTAAAAGTTATGCAGCCTTATCTAAAGAAGTTTTAGATAATAATAAGAAGGGAAGCAAAGCATGAGTAAAAGCAGATTAGGAAAAGGGTTAGATACGATATTTGGAGAAAACCTTAGTGAAGCGATTGAAGATATTCAAAAAGGGAAGGTAGAGGAATTTAGACAAACGCATGAGATCGATATTGAAAGCATTCGTCCTAATCCATACCAACCAAGAAAAGTATTTGATCAAGCAAAAATAGATGAGTTAGCCCAATCAATTGCGATTCACGGGGTGTTTCAACCGATACTCGTAAGAGAATCAGTACAAGGATATGAGCTTGTAGCAGGGGAAAGAAGACTTCGTGCCAGCAAAAAAGCTGGGTTAACAAGCATCCCTGCAATCATCATTGAATTTAATGATGAGCAAATGATGGAAATTTCCTTATTGGAAAATATTCAACGTGAAAACTTATCGGTTATTGAAGAAGCAAATGCTTATGCGAAGCTTATTCAAAATTTAGGGTATACACAAGAAGAATTAGCTAATCGTATTGGTAAATCTAGAACTTATATTACCAATACCATTAGATTACTAAAGTTACCTGCATCAGTGCAAAAATTAGTACAAGAAGATCAATTACAAATGGGTCATGTGCGTCCTTTATTAGCATTAGATGACGAATCACAAATTTATGATATCGCAATGATGATTATAGATAAAGCGATGTCAGTTCGGGATGTGGAACGTTTTGTTAAATCTTTACAAGAAGAACCTATAAAACCTATTGAAAAGAAAAAAGATATGAATTTAGAATATGTGAAAGACTTACTTCAACATAAACTACACACAAAGGTAGAAGTGACGAATAAAAAAATCAGCATTGAATATCACAACACTACTGATTTAAATCGTATTTTAGATTTATTGAATTGTATTGAACAGGAGCAGTAAATAAATGAATCGAACGCTAACATATCCAATTCTCGAAAATGAAGCAAATAAAATACTCGAGAAATCAAACCTTGAAGTGGTTAGTTGTGGGCATTTGTACTTTGAGGAAAGTATGTTAGAGCATTTACCTAACTTGTTTTATCATCGTGTAGCCTTTATAAAAAAAGGCAAGGCGAAACTTACAAAAAGAAATGTAACCTATGAACTAGGTGCGAACACCATGGTTTATTTAAAGAAGAATGAATCAATGGAATTTGATGTAGAAAGCGGACCTGTTTCTTTAAATTATATTTGCTTTAAATTAGATGAAGAATCTTTTGGCTATTATCGACAATTTGAGGTTTACCCATGGGAAAATCCAACTGATTTATGTGTTGATGGGATGCAGGAAGTTATATTAGAAGCAAGCAGAGGCTATGATTGTAATCGATTAAAGGTTGAGTCATTATTAACGTTGATGTTGGTTGAACTTATGAGAGCTTCAAACATGAAGGAAGAAGTTCTTTCAGATATTCATTCATCGGCTGCAAGTAGTGCGTCGTTATATCATCAAGCCTATGATTATATTACTCAAAATTTAAAATAAGCTTGGAAAATTCAAAATGTAGTGAATCATTTAAATATTAGCGCTTCGTATTTATATCAAATCTTTGTTAAACATACAGGGCAATCTCCGCAAAATTATATTCAGCAATATCGTATTGAAGTGGCGAAAGATGCACTGAGATATAAACATATTCCAATTAAGCAGATTGCGTATGATGTCGGATTTAATAATGCTAATCATTTCTCAGCTTTCTTTAAACTCCATACAAACCAAACACCCAAAGAATATAGAAAAGCAATAGAGACTCAAAAAACCACAATGTAGTGGTTTTTTTGTAGGTTTGAAGTAATAAATGTTCATTGTATGATACGCCAAGAAAGCCTATAGTAAGATAAGAAGAAGGCAAGGAGGAAATAAAATGGGGGTTTTTGATAAGATAAAGAAAAAGTTGGATGGTAAATATTATTACATGCGGATATTAACGTACTGAAGAAACATATTGAGTTTGAGATTAACTTCGCACAAGAGGAAAACTTGGAATATGTAACAGATTTTATTATTTATGATGATATGGGGGAAAGTGTATGTTCGGTACAGAACATGGCGGCAAGCAGTCTTAAAAGCAATCGCGGTAAAGGGATATGCTATTTTTGTAAAGGAGTGGAATACAAGGATTTTGATGAAATTCTTTCAACCTGTTTTCCTAATTTAAGTGGCCGCTTTAAAGTGGCAATGATTGATTGTTATTCAGACATATTACATAAATATGTAGAGGAACATCATTTGAACATCGAGGAGTATAATTAAAAACCCTCTTACTGAAGAAGAGGGCATAGTTGTTTTGAAAGCAAACTATTAAAAGAGTTAAAGTATTACTTTTTAATCACTAAGCGTTTGTTTTCATAAACATAGGTTTCATTAAGAATAGGGATAAGTTGTTGCTTATCCTTTTTTGGTAGCAATCTTTCAGGGTTATAGGAATGAGATGGTACAAGTACATTTGCATCTATTTGATCTACATAATATTTAGCTTCACTTGGGTAAGCATGTGAGAAATAGTTATCGCAGAAGAAGGTAACATACTCAAATTCTGTTTTTTCCAATATTTTCATTAAATTGCTATAAGCAGGATCAAACGCTCCTATAGGAATACCATTAGCATGTAAATAGCTCCCGTTTACCCCAGGGAGTGAGAATAGCTCCGTGATGTATGGATAAGTGTTTTGAAGCAAGTACTTCGTAGGATTAGCAATTAAGTCTTTTGTTGTAATCACAATATGATTCTCTACTAAGTTTTTAAGCCAAGGTGTAGATTGAATAGCTGCCTCATTATATTCATCGAAATCCGGGAGGTAAATGTGAACTTGTTTGCTAAAGAAGCTTTGAATGATATGAGCAGTTTTGGTTCATAAACGCAAATACGATCACATTGAGCAGCCATAGACTCAATTTTTTCTACTTCTCCCATTTCTCGCTCATAAAAATTAATGACACAAAGACCAGTTTTTGATTTAAGATTTTCTAATAAGTTTTTATCGACATCTCTTTCATGAAGCATGCCTTTAGGAAGTTCTATACTTCCAACAATTTCAGGATCTGTTTCATTGTAGATCATTTCCATGGTAGAATCCATAAAGGTTGTACAATCACATACAAGGATATCTGCACCTTGTTCTTTAACCCACTGCATTTCATTTAATACAGTTTCTCCCACTTCATTATGAATAATTAGATCTCCTGTATAATGTAGTTTTAAATCTGGAGTTTCTACAAAAAAAGACCAGTCTTTATAACTTTTTGGTTGGATTAAATAAGGAGTAATTTTTATATCACCAAATTGAATTGGGTGCATATGTTCAATATTTTTAAAAGGTTTTTTTCTAATGTTGTAACAACCATCTTTTGTATCTGATAAAGCTTTTTCAATAGTAGCAGCAGCATCACATAGATAAATATCGATGTCATCATGAACCATTCCCATAAACAACATATGATCTAAATGTAGATGTGAAACCAAGGCGATGGTTTCGATAGGCATTTCTTCATAAGATAAAAGTTTAATATCATCAGCCAAATATTTTTTAGGATATAATCCCTCGACATGAGGAATACTATTTAATCTTAAAGAATCAGCGATGTAATTATTATTTCTTCTTTTCACAACTCCATCATAAATATCGGATGAAGGATTATAAGCTGCTCCTAATTCTAAAATGACTCTTCGTTTATTGTAGGTAATACTCATACAAACACCTCCGATTGTATGAATGCCTGAATAAAATTTTATTTCTGTTTGCATAATGCACCTCCGCTTAAAAAATTATAGCATAGAGTATTTCACAAAAATTGACTATTTTTCTTTTCAGTGAATAATTTTTAAATTATTTGTAAAAAGAATGTAAAACAGATCGAAAATATGACATATTTGCTAATATTTTCTCTGAAAATATTGAATTAACTAAAATATTCCCTTACTATAAAAGTAAGAAAACAATTGGGGGTAAAAGGAAAAAAATGAAAAAATTAATTGTAATCTTATTAACACTCTGTTTCGTAGTAGGTTGCTGAACAAAAGTAGATGGAACAAAAGATACA